>JALWQP010000021.1 GCA_027083045.1 Desulfurococcales archaeon | reverse complement strand
CGATCCGCATGTGTACAGCATGATGCTTATGTGGATCTTTAAGAAAGTATTCAATCCAATATTCTCCATCAATCTCCTATGTAAGATATCCTTGTTCCTCTGCAAAATAATCAGATATGCATCGATTTTCGGGACTGAGAGAGTTATTATATATTATGATAGTTTTATTCCACGAACTATTGATAGGAAAATTAAAGCTCTGATAAGGAAGATACATAATTACTTAATTACTCCCCCATATCTCCGTAAGAAACTAATGCCTCTGGACAAAGACCTAAAGTTTGTAGGAGCTCTTCCCCCTCTAAGACTGAATATATATGATGTATCAATGAAACCTAGGCCTAACGAGATACGTGTTTGTTTAATTCGTAGGAGAAGTGATAAGTTTACTGCTGATTGTGGGTTAAAAAAAGAAGTTCTGATCATAGATAATGAATCGAATATACGTGAGGGCCTGGGAATAGTTAGAATAATTGACACTCATAGGATGATCGGTAAATATATTGATAAAGATAACTCCAATATCTATTTGGGTCCTTCCATAGCTTTTGAGTATTCGCTTAAGAACATTATAGAGAAAGAACAAGACGCAAACACATGTATAATTGCTACAAGTAAGTATGGCATCGTCCCTAAAGCTGAAGATATAAGGAGAACCCTATTAAATAAGAATAGGTTGCTCGTCTTATTTGGTTCTCCATATGGAGGACTATATGAGATCGCTGAGAATGAAGGCTGGAAACTAGAAGATAGGATAAAATACATATGGAATACCATACCGGGACAACACGTGAAAACTATAAGAACAGAAGAAGCACTCATAATAACCCTAGGGCTGATTAATTTATTAATCCGGAAGTGAGGTTTTATAATACCCTAAGTATTGTAAGATAGTCCGGCATGGCAGGTGAAGACAATGGGCCATAGAAAACACAGTGCGCCAAGACATGGAAGCCTTGGGGTAAGACCACGTAAGCGTGCAAGCAAGATAGTGCCACGTGTCAGAAGTTGGCCTGAGATCGTTCTAGATAAGCCGAAATTATTAGGATATGCTGCTTACAAGGCTGGAATGACCCATATACTGGTCATCGATGACAGGCCTAATAGAGACACTACTGGCAAAGAGATATTCGTACCGGTAACAATACTTGATGCACCGCCAATGCTTGTACTCGGAATAAGAGCATATAAGCGATTCCCAATGTCTGGACTGCTCTCGATAGGTGAGGTCTGGAAAGACCCGACGGAATCATTAACAATGCTTCTGGATGAGATCTACAAGGACAATCCATTCATCGAGATAACTCCCGAGGAGTTAACCCGTAAGTATCTTCACGGACTTAGAAAAGTTAATCCTGGACTTGTTAAACCCGAGAATGGTGGTTACAGATTCGTTGTCAAGTATCATGAAGAGAAAATATCCAAGATCAAGGCCAGTAATCCCGATGAGATCCGCGTCATAATGTCTACTATACCAGTACTCTCGGGGATCGGTAAGAAGAAGCCAGAGATAGTCGAAATAAAGATCGGTGGTGGCACGAGTGTCGAGGAACAACTCGATTACGCTGCGGGGCTCCTTGGCAAATACATTGCTGTATGGGATGTGTTTAGAGAGGGGCAATTCATTGACGTCATAGGTGTGACTAAGGGTAAGGGATTCCAGGGTGTTGTCAAGAGATTCGGCGTTAAGGAACTGCCCAGATGGCATAAGCATAGGAAAGGAAGTAGAAAAATAGGCTCCAGAAGCCCAGGATTCGGAACAATGAGCGAGACACCTCAGGCAGGACAAATGGGATTCCATAGGAGAACAGAGTACAACAAACGAATAATAAAGATAGGAAAGAACGGCTGGGAGATCACGCCTAAAGGAGGATTCCTTGGATACGGGGCCGTCTTCGGACCCTACCTCATGCTTCATGGAAGCGTCATAGGCGTTAGAAAGAGGTTGCTCGTGCTCCGTGAACCGATAAGGCCTCCAGAGTGGAAGCCTGAAGCAGCCCCTGAGATTGTCTATGTTAGCCACGAGAGCAAACAAGGTGTATAAACATGACCTGGTCGATCCTGATACCCTACAAGCTTGAGTCTAAGACGGGAGAAGTTATAGGCATAGACGGAAAAATAGTGAGGACTATCGATCTACCTATAATCTTCAGCCTGCCGATAAGAAGAGACCTTATAAGGAGAGCATACCTATCCGCGTTCACCGCTATGCTCCAACCTAAGGGCAGAGACCCGATGGCTGGTAGGAGAACGACAGCCAGAAGCTTCGGAGTAGGTAGAGGTATTGCGAGAGTCCCAAGACTCCCCAATGGCCGTGCAGCGTTCGTAGTATTTGCTAGGGGAGGCCATGCAGCATTCCCGCCTCGTCCGGACGAGAAACTCCATGAAAGGATAAATAAGAGAGAAAAAGCCTTGGCTACAGCTTCGGCTATCGCTGCAACCTCTGTGCCCGAGATCGTGAGAGCCCGTGGACATGTTTTCTCGAGAGATAAGCTACCAATAATCATTGATGACGATGTTGAGAAAGGCATCAAGACAGCGAAAGAGGCAAAGGTGTTCTTGAAAACAATTGGTATCTGGCCGGACATCGAGAGGAGTTATGAGCGGATAAGAATCAGGGCTGGGAGAGGAAAAATGAGAGGAAGAAAATATGTGGAGCCTAGAAGCATACTATTTGTGCTAACCAGTTATGACGTACCACTAGCACGTGCCGTGAGGAACTTCCCGGGCGTAGATATAGCTACTCCGAACAACCTCGGCATACTCCATCTAGCTCCAGGCGGTGAGCCTGGAAGGCTAACAGTATACAGTTTATCAGCCCTCCAAGACATAGCCACTAAATATGAGGTGAAACTGCTATGATCGGTGATGAAGCCAGAC
Source organism: Desulfurococcales archaeon (assembly GCA_027083045.1). Classification (GTDB taxonomy): domain Archaea; phylum Thermoproteota; class Thermoprotei_A; order Sulfolobales; family Desulfurococcaceae; genus JAADCY01. The sequence goes on along the minus strand of JALWQP010000021.1, from coordinate 5,431 downwards.
TATACAAGATAATAATCAGGCCCGTACATAGCGAGAAGGCACTAACACTCATAGATAAGGAAAACACACTGACATTCATAGTGGACAGGGCAGCGACCAAGCCCGACATAAAGCGTGCCGTAGAACTAATATTTGGCGTTAAAGTAGAGAGGGTGCGAACACTGATAACGCCACGTGGCGAGAAAAAAGCATACGTTAGACTAACCCCTGAGTATAAGGCAAGCGAGGTTGCATCACAATTAGGCCTAATATGAGGTGAACATGTATGGGTAAGCGTATACTTCCTCAGCGTATGGGACGCGGTTCACCGACATTCAGGAGTCCTAAGCACCAAAAGAAGGGACCTGCTAAATATCCACCACTTGTAACCGATAAGACGATGAAGGGTAAAGTACTAGATCTCATACATGATCCTGGCAGATGGGTCCCCCTCGCAAAAATAGTTCTAGAGAACGGCGCAGAGTTCCTAACACCTGCTGTTGAAGGCCTATATGTTGGCCAGATCATTGAGATAGGCCCGCATGCAGAGATAGCTAACGGCAACATACTGCCTATAGGAAATATACCAGAAGGAACACAGGTATGCAACATAGAGAAGAGGCCTGGTGATGGCGGAAAATTTGTCAGATCATCTGGTGCTTATGCACTTATTGTTGGAAGAGCTGGAGCCAAAACACATGTCCAATTACCCAGCGGCAAGATTATAGAGGTACCAAATACTGCTAGGGCAACAATAGGCGTAATAGCGGGCGGCGGAAGAACAGAGAAACCGCTCCTCAAAGCAGGCAACTCATATTACAAGTGGAAGGCTAAGGCTCACAAATGGCCCAAAGTACGTGGAGTTGCAATGAATGCTGTCAGTCATCCACACGGTGGTGGTAGCCACCAGCACGTAGGCAAACCATCAACAGTTGCGAGAGAGACGCCTCCAGGTAGGAAGGTAGGACATATCGCTGCTAGAAGAACGGGTAGAAGGAAAGGCTGACACGTATTTTATCAAATTATCAAACTATTTAATTTAACAATGCACAGGCTCTATCTGCTGTACAACATTTTAATACATCGCCTAACAAGCTTCTCTTTCTCGGCTGGTACGTATAGACGTGTAGAGCTTATCTCAAGAATAATGTACAGTTTATCCTCTAAACGCTTATACCCAGCAATCACGGGTTTACCAGTCAATACACGCTCTTCTAAAGCAGTACCCCTAGAACCCACCAGTCTTCTAATGTACTTGTCAAAAGTTCTTGATAAGAGCCGAGAGCGATATAGTGGTTCGCGCCCTATAATCCTTATAGATAAACCTTTATCGCTACACACTAACTCAACCCATACGATGTCGCTACCCTCAATAGTGAAACATTTCTTTATAACTAGCATTATTTCACCACATATTTGATTATCCGTTGTCTATAATAGATGCTTAAAAGCCTCTAATTCTCTGGGGTTAGAAGTGGATGAAGATCCAATAATTATTAAGGTTAAAGAGATATATGGCCCAGTGATCAAGAAAGTGCCAAAAGTACGTTCACCAGATTTAATGATAAAATACCTGAGAGAAATGTATAAACTGATCGTAAAACCGTATATAGTTTACTTAACAATTGCTGCCTTCATGAATAATAGGCCGGTACTCTATGAAGGACCTCCGGGGACCGGGAAGACAGAGATCGGGGAAGCAATATTATCGCTCTGGGCCGGAAAATCCGCGTTCGTCCTCCCATGTAGTGAGAGCTATGATGAATATAGGGTTATAGGGGATTTTCACCCAGCAATAGCGATGGCCAAAGGGTTCAACGAGGAAAGCTTTATTCCACGCCCATTACTGGCCGCGCTTATACTTGATACTGGCGTACTCATAGATGAGATAAGGAGAAGTAATGAAGGCTTCCAAAACCTATTACTAGATATCATTGATAAGAGACGCATAATTGTGCCAGAGCTTCGGAAAACCTATTATCAGCGTGGCGATGGTTTCCAAATAATAATGACGAGTAACCCCTTAGACATTGCTCAGAACGAGTTAAGCGATGCGTTCATGAGACGCCTCATCCGGATAGAGTTTAGATACCCTACTCCTGAGGAAGAGTACAACATTATAATGTTAAGGCTCGGCGGATTAGCAAAGTACATAACAGATGAACTTATATCTAGAGCAATAAGAATAGTTAAGGAGCTTCGACGGAGAGCAGTCTATAAACCTGGAACAGCTGATTTAGTATCGTGGTTAACGATTACCGCTATGCTCGCCAAGGCTAAGAATAAGGCGAAAGCGGACAAGCACGATCTTCTAGAAGCTGGGAGAGCAGTGTTGCTCAAAGATCCTGAGGATGAGAACATTGTCGAAGAACTACTCAGATAAAATGAATGCTTTAAACTTATCCGCGTTGGATAACAGGATCCAGGAAAATCTTCAGAGATGTTATGAATATTTAATCAGTAGAAAATCAACCGAGACTGTTTCTGTGGATAAGGAGATTATATTTATAGAACTATGTACAACTCTCAAAGCTCTTACTGGTATAGGAAAAGAATATAACGACTTACTCGACGAGCTCTACAATTCCGTTTTTAGGGACAAGAAGATATCATCGAAGTATCCAGTTACAAATCATAGATTGGAAGAAAAGATAATATATGATGGAGAAATGACTATCCTGAAAAGACTCTACAGAAAAAGGAAGACAACAGTTTCACGGATTTTCAGGAAGAATAGTTCTTCAGTGGATATTCTTGATTATATATGGTTGAGAAAATATGGGTATCTAATAAGGTCTAGGGATGGACGACTAATCGTTGATAAGTCAATTTATTCCGAGAAACTTGATAGTATGTTCAAGAGAGAAATAGAGCTACAAGATTTATTCAAATATCTGAAAGAAATTCCTAGTGCGCTCTGGTCAAAAATAATAGATCAGAACATGCTCTCTAGAATGAGCATAGAAAAACTACTGAGATTTATAGATCTCTACTATGGGTATAATGTACGAATAGATAAGAAGATAAGAGACGAGCTTAGGAAAAGAATTAATGAAGGCCTAATTTCCTCGCCAAATTCTTGGAGGAAGCTTGGTGAGATCGCTGAGAAAACAAGATTGGCACATGATAGTTATCTTGGTCCCTATACCCTTGAATATCTAAGGAAAAGGATCGGGGGCGATGATGCTGATAAGATCGTCAAAGATATTCAAAAACTACCCATACATGAGCGTATGAGGATCATATCAAAAATATACAGGAATGTGGGTCTTGAGGAGATTCTAGATCGTCTCGATTTATTTACGTTGTCATCGATCAGTCGCCCGGGAAAAATAAGGAATGGCTCATTGAAAAGCAAAGCCTCTCTCGGAAAAGCGCTCGCTGCATATATAGATTATCTAATAACGGGTAATTCGGCCTACATAGACTATTCATTTATGTTTTTAAATAAGATCGAACCACATAATCTATCTCCTGAATTAATTCCCTTGTATGAATCATTATTAAAACAGGATAAAAGGAATATTATAAAATTCCTTTCTAGTAGGGCCTCAGATGCTATAGAGTATATCGGATATAGGATTTTTGATTTGATAAGGACAGAGAGACAGATAAGTGATGACGTATTAAGGAGAGCGATTATACTTAGCAGAAAAATATTAATGAAGGCCATCAGGGGGAATACAGAGTCTAAGAAGTACATCGAGTCAATCTATTCAGGTAAGCTCAATATTAGAAAAACACTCTACAATTTTATAAGATATAACTACGTTATCGCGAGAAAGGATAGAAAAAGAATGCAGCGTATCACAGCATTAATCGATGTAAGCGGATCTATGCTAAAACATTCAATTTGGGCATTGTTATCACTTGGCACGGTCTTTCCTCTATTAAAATATTGTATATTGTTTTCCGATAGAATAAGAATATACAAGGTAGGACACTACTCACCCGTTTCACTGATGAGCCGTTTTCTAAACTATGTTTTCCTAGAAGGATTCAAAGGATATACCAATATTGCGCTCGCTGTTGAACGTGCGATAGAGGCATCAAAGCCTGGTGATAATATTGTTTTGTTCACAGATCTGGAGCAGACAGTTGATTATAAAGATCCTGTTGAAGTTATCGAACGAGCCAACAAAATAGGTAGAAGAATCATAGTTTTTGTTCCCCAGTTTCACCGGGAGGATGTAGCTTCTGAGCTGTCATCACGGGGCATCGAGGTAGTGTGTGTTGGCTCACCTGAAGAACTACCCAAGCTTTTGGGGAAGAAACTAAACCTTAAAATACGGGATAAACTTATCCATGTTAGAGGTTAAGAGTACAATATAAATAGCGAGATACAATGTCTATGCTTACCAGAGGTGGATAATTTGGCGATAGAGATAGAGATACCGCCAGAATGGAGGAAATTCAGATATAGAGGTAAGACGCTCGAGGAACTGCTGAATATGCCGCTAGATGAGTTGATAGAGTTATTCCCCGCGAGACAGAGGCGTAGCCTGAAACGTGGACTAACTAAGGCGCAGGTGAAATTGCTGGCTAAGATAAGGAAGGTGCGGGCAAAGAAGCTTACCGGGAAGAAAGCGATAATTAAGACCCATGTAAGGGATATGATAATACTCCCAGAGATGGTGGGCTTAACGATCGCCGTATATAATGGCAAGGAATTCATTCCTGTAAGGATTATCCCAGAAATGATAGGGCATTATCTCGGAGAATTCAGCCCAACAACGAAGAGAGTAGCACATGGAGAACCAGGTCTGAAGGCCACAAGGAGCAGCATGTATGTATCGCTCAAGTAAGGGGTGAACAGGCATGCCTACTTGGCATTACTCCTACAAAGTAAGGGACGAGGCAAACATTGCCAAAGCCGTACAGTTTGACATACCTGTTTCTATAAAGGTTATGAGAGAGGTAACCGCTGTCCTGAGAGGTATGAAGTTAAGCGAGGCCAAGGAGTTCCTCAAGCGAGTAATTGAGAAAAAGGAAGCTGTTCCTCTTAAGAGATACAAGGGTAAACAAGCACATAGAAGAGGACTAGCTGATAAGTGGAAGTGGCCTATTGGTAGATACCCGGTTAAGGCAGCACGTTATCTCTTAAAGCTTTTAGACAATGTTGAGGCGAATGCGGAGAACAAGGGCTTGAATAAGGACAACCTCGTAATCGTCCATATTGCCGCGCATAAGGGTATAACGCTTAAGAGATATATGCCCAGAGCCTTTGGCCGTGCCACCCCTAAATATCAGAGAACATCTCATGTTGAAGTCGTTGTTGAGGAGGTAGGTAAGAAGTGACAGGACCACGTGTAAAATCATATTTTATAGATTATAGCATGAAACGTGTTATGCTGGATGAATTCCTCGCTAATTACTTCAAGGACGCTGGCTATGCGGGCGTAGAACTGTATAAGACCCCTACGGGATACAGGGTAGTAATATATGCGGAGTA
>JALWQP010000020.1 GCA_027083045.1 Desulfurococcales archaeon | reverse complement strand
AAATATAACCAATATCGTGGCCAGCAAGCATTCCAGATAATTCCCCCTATACACTCCTCCCCCTATTCTAAAAGCATCCATAAATAGATCATATGCTATCAGAGCAAGAACAAACATTAAGACTAGATAGAAACATAGGCGAGCAAGAGTCACTGGAAAGGTTACGAGAAGATACAATAGGACAGCTATTGAACTGAGGGAGAAACCAGAAAGACAGAGATCAAATAATAGTCGGTACCGCATAAAACTTCAACCACAATTATGTAGACACGTTATTGCCATGTAGACTCGATGAATAATATAATATTGCTCTATTTATATATCATATGTATAACTCTACCATTGAGATATAAATAAATTGTTCAGGAAACAATAATGCACCCTAAGCGTATGATCATATAGTCATTACTAGCAATTGTTGTTCAATTCTCGTTTTTCTTACTTCCGAGATTTGGAAGGTATTTTTACCAGCTCCTCTTTTTAAGACTAGGCTCTCCTATATGTTGAGAGGGATTAGGTGTTGCAGACAAAGATAATACTGGAGCTTATAGAGATCTATAAACCGTCGAGGATAACTCTCCATAATCTGATCTACTTGTATACCTTTAAGTATGGTTTAACCCCTTGTTTCAAGGATTGTGATTGGAGGCTCACCTATACAGGGATGTATTGTCCAGAGATCGAAGATATAGTTTCGATGCTGATTGAGAAGGGTCTGGTAAGGGTTTGTAGGGACTCGAGCCTGACAACCGGGGAGTGTACAGATGCGGCTCCCCAGCCCTACAAAATAGTAATCGAGGCCATGAAGACCTATAATACTAGGCATAACAGATAGCTCTTATTTCTCCCGTTAACATTATTTTCTATAGGATAAATCATTCATCGTGAATGGGGAACAAGGGAGTCTCCGAAGCCTATCTGGGAATGTGGAGAAGCCGGAGGCCGACGGCCTTTACTGCTCTATTATCTTTTCTCCTATGATCCTCTCTATCTCCCTAATGTAGGGTTCTACACTCTCGTAGTCATAGACGTATGGTTGTCCCTGGAGGTCGACTAGAAGGAGTATGGGCTTGATTATGTATTGCCCCCTTATGTTCTCGGATGTCCTGAACCTTATGAGCTTGTAGATGAGTGTGAAGTCTGCTTTGAGCTTCACTCCTCTTTTATCGCACTCTAGTATGACCTTTCTTGGGATCTCCGCTAAATGTGAGCCTGCCAATAACAGTATCTTTACGGGTGATGTTATGATCCTGTATATGAGGATCGTGTCCTTGGCCAATTTAACGTTCCTGTAGACACGTTTCTCGATCAATGATATGTTTTGGTAGCTCGTCTTCATGATCTCCGCAACATCTCTTAGTAAGAGCCCCTTATTCCGGAGATATAGGATCTTTATCTGCCGTTCTGTGAAAAACCCGAGCTTCAAGCTGTTCTCCTCCATAATCTATCAAGGATAATTTACTTTGATATACAATTGTGCTTAGGAACTTAATTAACTTTGAGGTCTAGGCCTCTCCTGGATAAATATAGCCGGGTTTATAGACTGGTATGGTTTCCCCTTTTAATGGTTTTTTGCCTGGGGGTATTATTGTTATGCCACTGCTTTTCGGTGGTGTGAAGACGTTATAGGAAGGATTATCTTCCCATATGACTGCTTCTCCATCCATGATCTCCACATATCTTATTCTGTAGAAACCTAGATATTTATCGCTCCGATAGTCCTTGGCGAGCCTAGCGTATAGTTTTGGCTTATCAATTATTGGCTTGGCTCCGAACATGTATCTTATGACTGGGGCTAGTACTAGTATCGTCGCGGCTATGGTTGACTGTGGTAGTCCTGGAAGATTGAGTATAGATGCTTTGTTTGTCCTGAAACCGCTCGTTGATCTTCCTGGATGCATTTTTACTCCTCTAAAGACCCTGCTGTACCTTATCCTGTTCTTTATCCCTGTCCACGTCATATCACGTGGACCCATTGATACCCCTCCTATTGTTACCACGAGGTCGGCCTCGTCTATGATCTCCTTTACTACTTCGGCTATTGATTCGTGAGAATCAGGTATATTCGCTGTATCAATTATTTTTCCTCCGAGTTCTTCGATTACATGGTTTATGAACAGCCTGGATGAGTCAGGTATGTAGGATTGGCCAGGCATGGCTGGCTCTTCTTTGAGCTCGACGCCTGTACTATAAACTGCTACTTTAGGTTTATCGTAGACCTTTATCCTCCAAACTCCGGCATCCATTAATAATTTCACGGTATAGCTAGTGATCCTCGTGCCTTTATCCAGTAGTTTTTCTCCTTTCCTGAAATCGCTGGATCTAGGGAAGACGTTGTATCCTCGGGTTACCGGTGCGTAGATGTAGACGTTGTTTCCGATTTTGCGGGCTGACTCAACCGGTATGACTGCATCCGCGTTAACGGGTATAGGAAATCCTGTCTCCACAAAAACAGTCTCGCCGGGCCGGAGCTCAACCTGATCCGCTCTTCGGGAATCCACATCATCTCTTACTTTAAGCTTGATAGGGCTCTCTGAAGAAGCAGTCAATGTATCTATTGATCTAACAGCCCATCCGTCAACATGAGATAGATTAGCATAAGGCCTATCTATCTCTGCATAAACAGGCTCTGCGAGAATATAGCCTACGCTCTTTTCTGGTCTTAACCTTATTGTTCTTCTCTTAAATCCATCTATAAGTAATGACACAGCTTCAAAAGGGTCAATATATTTGTATAATTTTTCATAGATGACATCCATTCCTCTCTGCACCGGTGTAAAGGAAAAATATTGGAGGAAATTATGTTCTCCCCATTTATTCGATCAAAAAGGATTGATGAGCATGGAAAAATATTTTCAATATCATATAGCATTATTCCTGGCCAAGCATTCTCTTAAGCTCTTTGATCCTTTCCTCTACACTCTTGAGCTCTTCCTGTATTTCTCTGAGGTCCTCCTCGAGAATCCTTTTATAGTCCTCGAGCATTGCTAGCTCGTCTTCCGGACGCAGCGGATATGGTGGCGGGGGGAAATAGGGTGGCATATATGGTGGAGCTACTGGTTGTTGCATCTGTGCCTGTCCACTTGGCTGGCTGGTGTATGGCTGGTAGGGGGTCGGTGATGGCGCAGGATATATGGGGTAGGGTGGTGGCATCCAATAATACATTCTCCTCATAAACCTATACCACCAAGACAAGGCTGGTCTCCCTCCCGGTACCAGTCACCATCCCCATGGATAGTACGGGTAGTAAGCTGGAGGGACATACGGATAGAGTACTGGATAGGGGTACCAAGCCCTAGCCCAGTATCTCCATGGGCCGCCGAATAGCCACCAGCACGATCCTCTTCCAAATAGCCATCCAGGTCTCTGCCATGGCGGTAGATAGCTGAATGGCCCATTACCAGGCCATGGGCCCCTCCAGCCTCTTCTCCAGCCCCAGCCTCCTCTCCAACCATAACCAGGGAACCAGGCCATTTCTATCACCCATAAGTATTTTGAGCTATAGCACACTATTAAATTTTGCGCAAACGCACAAAATTATCACAAAATCCACTAACTGAATAATAATTAAACAGGTTGTCAACAAAAATCCAGCCATTAAATTGTCAGTAAACTACAAAACAGAACATTTAAGACATTTTATGTTTCTTCCCATATCAAGTACTCATTGAATATAATCCCACGTCCTATATATTACATAACATTAAATTAAGGTTATCAACTACCTTCTTCCTATCTTCAGCCGTACATACATTTATAGGGTTATATCATGCAGGTTACCACATGTATGGTCAAGAAAATTCCTTATCTATTAACCTCGAGTGGATCAGGTTAATGTTATTAATTTTTAATTCAATATAGCTTTGACCAGAGGCATGATCATGTGGTGTTATAGGTATGGTCATCAAGAGGCTTCTGTACCTTGTTCTGGACGGTATGGCTGATAGATTATCCGATCCTGTAACAACTCTGGAGAAAGCCCATAAACCAGGTCTTGACAGGATCGCTAGGGACGGTGTCTGTGGAGCTATGTATACTATAGAGAAGGGGGTTGCACCGGAGAGCGATGAGGCGGTTATATCGATAATAGGATATAATCCACATGAAGTCTATACTGGGAGAGGGCCGATCGAGGCCGTTGGTGCGGGAATGACCATTAAGGAAGGCTATGAAATAGCTTTCAGAGCCAATTTCGCGACAATAGATCCGAATACCAAGAGGTTAATCGATAGGCGTGTAGGTAGAAGTCTAGAGACTACTGAAGCCAAGGAGCTTGCGAAAGCTTTGGATAGCATGGAGCTCGGAAAATATGATGGCTACGTAAGAATGAGGGCTACTATAGGTCATCGTGCGGTGGTCATAATAGGTAGCAGGTCACATAGGCTCAGCCCATACGTAGGCAATAGTGATCCAGCATACACCCGTAAAGGCCTTCTCAGTGTAGCAGTAAAGGAGTTCGAGCCGTACATAAAGAAGATCGAGCCTCTTGAAGACACCGCTGAGGCAAGGATAACAGCTGAGCTAGCAAACATATTCACTGAGAAAGCCATCCAGATACTCGATAAACATCCGGTCAACGAAGCTAGGAGGAAGAAGGGGCTACTACCTGCAAATGCTATACTACTCAGAGACGCCGGCGGAAAAATACCGCGGACTACGCCCTTACCCGAGAAATACGGTATCAAATTCGCGTTCTTAGCAGAAATGCCCGTGGAGATCGGTATAGGAAGGATCTTTGGTGCGGACACTGTCGCCCTGGAACCCCCAACAGGGGATCCCAAGGAGATCTATGGTGTAAGGCTCGAGAAAACACTCGAGCTACTAAAAACATACAACATAGTCTACGTCCACCTCAAGGGCCCCGACGAGCCGGGACACGACAGGAACATGGAGCTGAAGAAGAAGAAAATAGAATACATAGACGAGTATTTCGTCAGACCCTTCCTCGAGAGAATGCCTAGCGATACGGCAATCTTAGTAACGGCAGACCACGCCACACCGCCGAGCGTTGGAGCCCACACTGATGACCCTGTGCCAGTGGCGGTCTATGCCCCGGGAATAGAGCCCGACGACGTGGATCAGCTTATTGAGAAGAAATGCATTAAGGGCAGGCTAGGGATCATAGAGCACGGATGGCTACTACTACCGAGGATACTTAGCCTCGTAGGTCTAAAGAAGCAATGAAACAATTATGTTTTCCTACACACCAAATAACCTATAAACTCATTTTTGACAAGAAAACTACAGAAAGTGCTAGCTCACAACGTTATTCGGGTTGTTGCTCTATTCTGTCCTCCCAGTAGCCCATAACGAGAGGTCTCCTCTCAATAAGGGCCTGGACGACTTTCCTCCTACCACTTGCCAGTGCACGCCAGAGGGTCCCCCTCGAGACACCCATTTTCTTTGCTGCCTCCTCTTGGTTGAGGCCCTCATAGTAGACTAGCCTCATGGCTTCTACCTCGTCTGGCCTAAGAATCACTGGTTCTGCATTAATAGGTTGGCCTGTCTCATCGAATGGTATGAAGCTCAGTCTTCCGGGAAATCCCCATATCCACCTGGGCTTCGGCGGCCTGCCCGGGCCTCGGCGGCCCCATCTCCACCTCCTAGGCCCCATCATGTTCATCTCTATTTGACCTCCAAGAATATTATTGAAAAACCTATGATTAATTACTAATTCTATCACTCAATGATCTACTGGGCTAGCAGTCCTAGTTGTCTAAGCGCGTCAACTAGTCTCGTTCCCGGCGGTAGTACCCTTATTGTCACTCCTAGTGATACCAGTGTTCTTGCAGCTGATGGCCCTATATGGCCTGAGACAACATACTTAACCCCTATTGATGCGAGCCACTGGGCAAGAATCCCGCCACCACCATGGGTTGTGGCGGACGGGTTTGGGATACTGGTTACCCAGACCGGTTTTCCACCTGCTATGTCAACCAGTACTACATATGGTGCTCTCCTATAGTGGGGTGCTAGTGTTGCTTCTAGGCCGTGGGGAGTATTGACCATTGCGGCTATTCTTATTGCTCCCGGTGCCGGGGGCTTTACGGGTGGGAGGTTTATCATGGGCGGGCCTCCTCCCTGGCCTCTCCATCCGGCTCCTCGGCCCATACCTCCTCCTCTACCGTAGCCATAGCCTCCTCTTCCTTGTCCTCTTGGCTGGCTGTAACCGTTCCATGCCATGCGTTATGCACCTCTCTTTGTTTTATGTGCTATTGCACACTATTTGGTTCCATACTATTAAACCTAATCCTATCCAATCATTAGGAATGGGGAGAAAAATTGACAGTGCTGAGACCCGAGGATCTAGTTGAACTTCTCGGAGCTAGTGATGAGGAGACCGACTGTGCGGGCCTTAAACTACATCTAGACAGGGTATACGTCCTAGAAACACATGGTCATTTAGGAATGGAAGAACGCGTTCTCCCGGAATACCGTGAAATTACCCCGGTTAACGGTTCGTTCAAGCTTGGGCCCGGCCCATATTATGTCAAGTACAAGGAGTGGATCGAGATACCAAACGGCTATATGGGCTTGGCGATACAGAGATCAAGCCTCATAAGGATGGGGGCAACCCTGTATACCGCGGTATGGGATCCAGGGTATAGAGGTAGGGGATCCGGGCTCCTAGTAGTGCATAATATCCACGGCATAATCATTGATAAGGGGGCTCAGGTAGCTCAGCTTGTCCTGTTCAGGATGACGGGCGAGACTAGGAAGACCTATAACGGCTACTATCAGGGCGAGAAATGAATTATTCAACGGTCCCCCGGTCCGTGAATACATCATTGCTCAGCTAGTAGAGGCCCCGGTCATCCCGCATTGAAGAAGTATTGTGTTCCACGATAATATAACATAATCCTACCGGATCATCTACACGATACCCTTACCATACCTATCCACAAGGGGGGCTGGAAGCCTATACCTTTCCTTCCTGACCAGGCCCAGCATGTGGAGAGCCTTCGTTCTCGAGAGAACCTGGTTGTTGTTGCCACAGTAGGGGCTATATATGCATCTTGGGCACCCGTCCAGGCAGTCGCATCGAGCCATGATCTCGTATGCTATGTCCTCGGCTTTCTCGTATCTCTCATACAATAGCCTGGCGAGACCGGAGCCTCCTGGAGCCGCGTCGTAGAAGACGATGTCGCCGCTGGGATAGCTTATGCCGCCCATATCTCCTAAGCCTGCACCACAGACCGGTCGAGCAGCGCTGATCACTGCATGCTCGATTGCATGGAAGGCCTCCGCATTGCTCATCCAGTCCCATTCCTCGTTAACCGGATACTTGGCGAAAACGGCCCTTGTCACGTAGCTGTAGGATACTGGTTCGTCCAGCCAGTTCTTATAGCCTTTCTTCCCGGTATCATAGTAGTTTCTCAGCACATATCCCTCGACAACTATCTTCAATACAGCCCTGGCATAGGCCAGTGGTATACCCCTACTGGTTGACCGCTCCATGATCGTGTCGAAGTCCACGACGTCCACACTATAGAGAGGCCTCGTATAGTATGGTGTGTCGTCCGGTAGTCTCCGGACATACGCGACTCTATTCTTAGGATCTATTCCTAGGCTCTCATAGATCTTGCCTGAGCACAGGTATATTGCATCCTTGTGGAGGTCGAGAACTGCTTGTGGGAGCTCGCGGTACCCGATCACTTCACCAGTATCCCTGTCTATTATCCTGACCTGTGGCCCGGCACCCCTTATCGATATATAGTTCTCACGGAAAACCTTGAAGGCCGGCCTCCAGTTCACCACATACCTATCGACTATTTTGACGGCAAGCCTCTCGTAGACGAGGCTATCTAGAGCTCTTCTCCAAGGTTCTCTGAGATATTTGGCTAAGACCCGCCTCTCTTGCAGGAGGAGTGCAAGAGCATGTATCTTGAGTACTTCCTCGTTGTCGGGCTCCAAGTAGCTAGGAGGTATTTCTTGCCCATAGAACCGCTCCGGGTTTCGCTCGTAGTAGGCATCGATTGGGTCATCACCGAGGATCGTGAAAACATAGCCTGTACGCCCCCTCCTCCCAGCTCTACCCGCTCTCTGCAGGTATTTAGCATAGCTGGGAGGAGGCGCCACCATTATTACGGCGTCCAGATAACCAATATCTATGCCTAGCTCAAGGGTTGGGGTTGCAACCACACCCTGCGCTTCGCCCGTCCTAAGCTTTTGCTCAACCATTCTCCTGTCTTCAGGCTTTAGGCCTGCTCGATGAACAAGTAATTGTTTGCCATAGCTCCTAGCGATCCTAGATACGAGCTCTGCCATCTGCTGGGAATCCGTGAAGACCAGTGCTCTTAAGCCCAAGTCTATAAGCATGGATGCTAGGCCTGCCGCTACTGTCCACCTGCTAAGCTTTCCCGCCGAAACCAGTACATGGTATGCCGTTCCCTTCCTCCTCCTCGGCCCCTCAACAACCTCGACAGGAGCACCAAATAATGTCTCAGCGTGCTCCTTTGGATTACCTATGGT
>JALWQP010000019.1 GCA_027083045.1 Desulfurococcales archaeon | reverse complement strand
GTGTAGATGTCCTTAAGGGATACTAGGAGGTTAACCAGCATACTCCTTATTCCTTTCTCCATTAAGGATCACTGTATTCAGCCATACTATCACCTTCTACTATGTATGATGCTGTTTAAAAACAAGGCATTACCACGTTTATCATCATATAAGCAGAAGAAACCATGAAAACTCACTATCTGTTTTTCTCCGTATATGGTCAACTATAATCCTAAATCCCATTAATGACCCGTTAATCGTTGAAGACAATATGGAGTGACATGATTTGGGCCGAAACCCCTACCTGGTAGAACCGGTTAAGACAATTGTTCCCGGCAGAAAAACAGTCTCAGAGCTATTGGAAGCCATGGCTGACACTGCTTTCCAGGGAAGAGCGCTCGGGGAAGCCTACAGGATCATCAAGAAAATGATCCGTGAGCCTAGGAACACTATATTCTTAGGTCTAGCTGGCTCACTGAGCACTGCCGGCATGTGGAGGCTCGTAAAATGGCTGGTCGAGAACAGGTATGTCGATGTACTGGTCTCGACGGGAGCCAATATCTCGGAAGACATCCTCGAAGCAATGGGGTACAAATACTATAAAGGCTCGCCACTAGTTGATGATGAAGACCTCCTGAAGCATAAGATCGACAGGTTCTACGACACGTATGCTTCAGAGCTAGAATACCGGGAGATGGAGTCACTGATCAAGGGCTTCATCGAGTCCCTACGCGGCGACACCCGCTATTCTACCCCTGAGTTCCTCTACTTGTTCGGCGAATACCTTGACGATCATGGAATAGACTCGATAATCTCCGCGGCTTACCGGGCAGGGGTCCCTGTTTTCTCGCCGGCTCTAGTTGATAGTGGATATGGTATTGCGGGTATAGCGGCCTCGCTCGAGGGTAGGAGTGTCTGCCTGGATATGATGAGGGATTTCAGGCAAATCGTTGAGATCGGCCGTAGATCCGAGAACATCAGCGCAATATATATCTGTGGAGGAGTCCCTAAGGACTACGTCAACCTTGTAGCTGTAGCACAGACGATCATGAAGCTCTATGAGGAGGGCGAAGACTATTATAAGCCATTAAAATACGTTGTACAGATAACGACTGATGCACCACAATGGGGTGGACTAAGCGGAGCGACACTCGAAGAAGCTGTAAGTTGGGGGAAAGCAATGCCCGGCCCCAACAAGAGGACTGTCTACTGTGACGCCACAATAGCACTACCATTGATCGTGCACGGCCTAATCGATGAGGGGATCAAGAGAGAGGAATACCCTGATCTAAAATGGGTTTTCGAGGGGATCATGTAATGAGTCTCGGGAGAGGTAAGGACTCCGTGGTTGGTAAACACGTATTCGGAGACCTATACGGCATTGACGAAAAGACAGGATATGATGAGAAACTACTTCGTGACGCCGTGGTTAAGGCGGCCGAGATAGCGAACATGACGCTCTACGACGTCAAATCATGGAGGTTCGGGGGAAAGAAGGGAGGAGTATCCGTTATCGCCCTAGTCCTTGAGAGCCACATAGCAGTACATACATGGCCCAAGTACAGATACGCGACCATAGACGTCTATACATGTGGTGCTCAGAGCGATCCAGTCAAGGCCTTCGAGTACTTGGTGGAGATTCTACGGCCCGAACACTACACGATTAAGACAGCAAATAGGAGCCAGGACAAGGAGGCCTACCCATTCCCCTAGGGTTCACCTCTTTATGTGTTTGGTCATAGGACCTTTTTTCCTCCCCGATGACCAATGAAGCCCAAGCAACCGGGAAGGCGTTCACTGCCGATCCATGGCGACGGCACATCTGCAAAAATACTACAAAAATACCAAATATATAAACAAAACCTAAACCGAGAAAAACGAAAAATACAATCACTTATATAAGATCTGCAACGCCATGCATGTTTCTGTATAATCTGATGTTTTTATATACAACAATATTCTTCTATGCCAAGTACAAGAATAGTATCTTTTAGTGATATCGTGGTGTCATAGTTGAGGCTCCTAACCTATGATGACCTGGAAGATTATCTTAGGCACAAAGACTACGTAGTCATAGAGGGTAAGAAGGTCGTGCTAAAACCAACTAAGATCAAGAGACTGGCCCCGACC
>JALWQP010000018.1:5227-8645 GCA_027083045.1 Desulfurococcales archaeon | reverse complement strand
CATATGAAGGAGGGGTTTCACCCAGTGACAGCAGAATTAATCGAAAAATATAGCAACGTAATAGATAGTATCGCCAGTACCGAGGGCATAATTGTAACGTCACCAAAGATACTGGAGCCATCTGCATACCTGATCTCAGAGGCGCTAAGGCGTAGAGGCATTAAGTCGAGATATGAGCCCCTAGAATACGTCGCGGGCCCCGGCGATGTGCTCATTATATCATCTACTGTCGAAGAACACTACATGAGGGAAAAGATCTTCAAATTGAGGCTCATGAGAGCGAAAATACACCAGATAGTGTTTAATACAGATCCTCTAGAAACCAATATTTATGCCTCAATAATTGGATTATATATAGCCAGAAAACAGTGACATGGATAACTGGGAAAAGAAGTGAGCACTAATGGGCATCCTTGAACGCCTTTCATACTCTAGGAAATTCTTGATCTTAACATTCATAATTCTCTATATTGATCTTCTCTATCTCACCGCGACATTTAAGCTCGAGACAATTATAGCCTGCACAATAATAGCTGCGATAATCCTACTCTACTACGCATACTATACCAAGGAGCACAAAAGCGAGCGTGAAGGTATTGCTCTCCTAACATTCGTATTGCTCTCTATGTCCCTTGGCGCGATCACTGGTACAGTAATTAATCCTGCACTAGGGCCTACATTCTACACAGTAACAATGACGGTTGCATCGATCATCATATTGTTTACTGTGACGAGATTATCAAGGATCTGAGGTATATCATCTTATGAAAATAGGCATTATCCACTACCGATCCACACCTCCCTGGAGCGCACAAGACCTCATAAGGGCAACCAGCGAGCTGGGCCATACACCGGTATATATGAAGATACAGGAGCTAGATGCCGAGATCAATAGGGGCGAAATACGAGTCTACAGCAGAAGAAACATTATGGAAGTAGATGCTGCAGTGGTCAGAAGCCTAGGATTAACGCCTAGCTTAGAGCTATTCTTTAAGAGGCTGGGCATCATCGAGGCGTTGGAACATAATATATGTATAATCAATTCCTCTAGAGCGATCATTGACACTAGAGATAAATGGCGTAGCCTATTAAGACTAGCTTTCAACGGGATCCCTGTCCCGACAACTATAATGACTGAGAACCCGTTCATTGCGAAGGATTTTGTAGATAAACATGGTAGAGCTGTATTTAAACCTCTAATAGGGAGTCTAGGCCTAGGCTCCACACTTATACCAGATCCTGATCTAGCCTATCATATATCTAGGAGCCTGTTATCGCTACGTCTACCAAGCTATCTCCAAGAATATATTGAGAAGCCAGGCTATGATCTGAGGATATTTATTGTAGGGGGAGAAGTTATAGGAGCGATGAAGAGAGTAATAAGTAGTGGCTGGAAAACAAATATAGCTCAAGGTGCACGCGGAATAAGGGTTTCCGAGAAAGATTACCCCGATGAATTCGAGACAGCGATCAAAACAGCCGAGGTTCTTGACCTAGACTATACAGGCGTTGACATAATAATCGATAAAAACACTGGGGAACACTATGTGATAGAAGCAAATGCTTTCCCGTTATGGCGTGGCCTAAAAGAAGCGACCGGGATCGATCCGGCTAAATCTATTATTTCTTACCTAGTAGAGAAGGCTAGGAGATGATGAGTAGCAAACCATCGGATCAGCTTATACTCGTGAAGAGGAGCTCTCACCCTGATCCATATATTACTTCATAACGAGCAGGCTCAAAATAGTGAGACCATATGAGATCCCGGGCGAGAACAAAGGAATTACTACTAAGGCATCATAAAATCCTCCGCCACCGAAGACAAGCTTTTCTCTAGAACCCCTATAACCAAGAATATCTGCTCCAAGCAAGGTCGAGACGTATCCCACGACTATCGATAACGGCAGTGAATAATATGGCGAAATATTATACATGGACAATACAAGCGCAATAGCTGACGAAACACCTATTATAGGCGGCAGAAAACGCACTATGACGCCGTGACCTACAACGACATAGGATGAAAGATATGCAATGACTATATTTATGAAAACAGGCACAACAACCACTTGCGGATATAATGCTACAATATTACATGTCCTGACAAGCATTTCGACAGAAATAATCATAGGGACAAAGAAGCCCCCAACATTAATGAAGACACGGCCGGATAATCTGACCACTATTTTGGAGCCAAAATAGAGAGTTGCAACGACAATACTGCTTTCCAACAAAGCAGTTAAATAATCAGTTAGGATTAACAGTGACGAGAATGTGGCCAGCCAATACACAGTAGCAACGATAATACCTATAACACTGTGTCTCAATATAGAACAACCAGCAGCTATCATGATTCGTCTAACAGCTTATAATCTCTAAGCGGGTGTTAAAAACTTTGAATACCTTCATTGTAAAATCCTTTATGGAGGGTGTACATCTCGCCGTCTACTCATCGATAAAGCCTGGATGCTATCATAGGCTAAGCCTAGATAAGGACACAAGGTATCTGGTATCATCGCTTGTATCAGTGATCGACTACTTGGATCAAGCAAGCATGATCGGTGAGAAAATAAGGCGAGGAGAATTAGCAGCCCCCCATGCCTCCTGGGGAACACTATTAGGGAAAGCCTTGAGAGAAGCGTATAGGTGGATTCCTGACCATGTGTTCCCTGACATAATTGTCCCCCACTTAATGTATGCCTCCGTGCTAGCATACACGGACGTGGACAGTGTTGTTAAGGATTCAGGGAAGATCCGTAGAACCCTGAACATATTCCTCCACGGCACTGGCTGGAGAGATATTAAGGTGTTCATAGATACTCTTAGAAGCATTCATAGATACGATATGGTTGATCATCTCAGGACATCAGGCATAGACCATGTACACGCACTGGAGAGCGGTATGACTCTTGAGGACGTGTTCAGAGTTCTAGGGAGCAAATGGCCTGGTTTCATGTCACTCGACACAAGATATACCGAGTTATTCGATCACGTTAAACAATTAATTGAATATAATAAGAAGTACAGCGATCCAGAATCCGCCGTAGTCGCCACATACTTAGATCTAATAGAAAAAAAGCTTCCAAACTGGGCTGAAAAAATAGTTGATGAAGCGAGAAACAATGGACTGATGACCTCTAGAGAAGGAAGCAAGATGCTGTTCAACATAGATTTAAGGCTTAGGAAGGAGAAACACTTGTTCAGGGAGTATATCGGGCTGGTGGCAATAATAACGAGCCTCGCAATATATGAGGGGCTAAGACCCTGAAGATCTTAGTAGATGAAGTCATCATAGTAGAGTTCGCTCATAGGTTCTCCAATATGCTTTTCTAGGCTCCTAAACACCTTTATCTGCGCTTTAATCCTCGGATCCATGAAGAACGGGGCGAAAGCTATGCCTGAGAGGAAGCCTCCTATA
>JALWQP010000018.1:0-5217 GCA_027083045.1 Desulfurococcales archaeon | reverse complement strand
AATCCTATCAATACATATAGTCCCATGATTAGCTGAAATATGAACCACATGATTATGTAAGCCCATGCCGGCAACGTGAATATCAATGGTATAAACCATATCGGGTAAACCATTGTTATCTTCGACCTAGGATAGAATACTAGGTAAGCACCCATAATACCGCTTATAGCGCCGGAGGCCCCCAGAGTCGGTACTATCCAGGGGTTAATCCCTGAATAAGAGCCGGCCAGTGTTTCCTGAGGCGTTATAGCAATACTAAATATGTGGAAAATAGCTGCTAGAACACCGCATAGAAAATAGAACACTACATATCTCTTCTTACCCATAACACTCTCCACAGGGGCGCCGAAGAAAAACAGGAATATCATGTTGCCAAGAATGTGGATAAGGTTGGCGTGGAGAAACATTGCAGTGAATATCGTCCATAGGCGATGCCCCATCACTATGTCTAGGGGCACCATTGCCAGAGCACGTTGTACATCGAAATAGGTTTTGGCGCCGTTAACGAGGAGGGATGGATCAACATACATAAGTATAAATATTATGAAATTTAAAGCGATTATGGTAAGTGTGATTGTTGGTCTCCTATGGGGAGCGCTCTGCCAGATCGGAATGCCCGCCAATAACTAACACCGTGAATAAGCATGTTCTTGCATACTATTTCATTGTGCTTAGCGTCTAAATATCCATCTCTCCAGGCCTTGCGGGGTATATTGATCTATATTTATCATTACGATCTTTTTTCTCGCCGGGAGAGATACATTGTATACTGGTGTTTCTCCAATAGTTATCTTTTCGATTAACCCATTATGTGCATGGCCATGGATAACAATATCAAACAATCCTTTCTCGATCAGTCTCTCAAATTTTGTAGAGGCTAAGTGCGGCCATACATGTCCTGGTTCTCCTTTTAGGTTTCGATAAGTTACACCATAATGGCTTACAAGGACTACCCTGTCTACGCGGTGCTTGAGATTTGAGGCCATCTCCGCTATTTTATCGGGCAACGTGTCGTAGTATTCCTTGATTCCCGGCATGTTTTTGAGTTGCCATGTAGTGGGCTTGTCGAGCGCTCCTCTTGTGCCTATGAATCCTATTTTTAAATCATCCGCTTGGACCACTGTGTAATTGTCATTAAGCCATGTAATCTCAGGGCATTTCTTCACATATTCTTCTTCATGATCTCTGAACTCCTCATTACCAAATACGCTGATAATTATTATGTTGCCGAGCATCCTGCGTATGGCATCTACAATAGGTCTCAACATCTCGATTCTATTCTTGTAGACAAGATCCCCGGCTAGAACCAGAAGGGAGGGTTTTTCTTTAAGTGTTCTAAGTGATCTTATAAACAGGGCCAAGTACCTAGGGCTATGGATATCTGCTGTTGCAGCTATTTTCATCGTCATCGCCGAGATAAATGTTATTAGGGAAATATTCCCCTATCCTACAGTTCGAGTATAGTATTATATGTTGGGTGAAAAGAATATGACGATCGGATTGCTAAAAGGCGTTAACAAGGCAGGACATAAAGGATGGACCACCGTCAAATGCGTGATCTGCCATAGAGATCTAGACCTCTTCAAAGCAGTTGATACCGGGGACGTCTACTACTGTCCGAAGTGCCTAAAAGCTGGTCGAGAAGCATATTTCTGTGCAGCTCATGCCAGAAACGTACACTATAAATGCCCATTCTGCGGAAGCGAGCTAAAACCCTATTACTAGGGATCATCGTCGATTATATTGATCGCTTTTTCGGGACACAAAGGAATACATGCATAGCACTCTGTACAGTTTTCCTGCCTAACCACGAGCTCTCCATCAATGATCACAAATACATGGGCGGGACAGTATTCAACGCATAGCTTACACATATTACATCTACCACGATCAACTATCACATTAACCAATACACCCCACCGGTGATAGAGCTTTGAGGCTCAAAGCAGATTTCCACATACATAGTACGTATAGTGATGGGCGTTGTTCACCTAAGGATATTATTCTTGAAGCAATCAATAAAGGCATCGAGATCATCAGTATTACGGACCATAATAGTTTCCAGGGTGCAATTGTGGGTTCCCGCTATGCTAAGGAACTACCCGACGCACCCCTAGTAATCATAGGTAACGAGGTTAGAACAGACCTAGGCGATATACTAGTATATTGTCTCGAAGCATTTGATCCCCCTAGAAATGCTTTGGAACTAATAGATCGGGCACATGAAAACAACTGCTTAGTTGTTCCAGCCCATCCCTTCGATATCATAAGACATGGGATTGGCGAAAACCTCTATAATATTCGTGGATGGGATGCAGTCGAAGTATGGAATGCGTCAGCACCTCCAAACGCGAATAAAGAAGCCATAAAAGCCGCTAAAATGCTGGGTCTCCCAGGCATAGCTTCTAGCGATGCGCATATCCCTGAATAT
This sequence comes from Desulfurococcales archaeon, assembly GCA_027083045.1. Lineage (GTDB taxonomy): Archaea > Thermoproteota > Thermoprotei_A > Sulfolobales > Desulfurococcaceae > JAADCY01. Next base: position 2,786 of record JALWQP010000018.1, on the reverse strand, counting down.
ATTGGTGTAGCGTACACTGTGATAGATGTTGATGAACTCAGCATTGAGAATGTGCTGGAAGCTGTTAAAAGAGGCCGTGTTCAGCCCCACTATGGTTATCCGGATTTTAGGGCATTTGTTAAAAGAGTCGGATGGAGTATTAGGAGAAGGCTAGGGCTGGACTAAATATATTCCTGTCCCTATCTCTATTGCTTTCTCAGGCTTCTCATTCTCCTTATAGAACACGTAATCCGTTATATGGTGAAGTCTTATGAAGTCTTTCTCGAGCGGCCGCATCTTCTCGGGCAACAGTACTTTTCCTGGCAATGGCTCCTTGAATCTAATGTTGTTTTTCTTCTTGTAGCTCCATATAGCCGAGTTTGCCTGAACCAATATTTCTGCTAGATTAGCCGGCGTTTCCAACCATTTATCCTCGGGATCCGGGAAGTGCTCGAGATGGACTGTCTTTCCGTATAGTTCCCTATAGATCGCATCTGTTACGAAGGGCATTATGGGTGCGAGCGCTCTTAATATTGTCTTCAGCACGTAATGGAGGGTGTACCACGCGGCTTTTTGCTCTGACTCCGTGAAGGAGTTATCCCGGTTATAGGCCCTGGATTTAATGAGCTCCATGTAGTTTGAGGCGAAGTAGTTCCATGTATACTGGTATATCCTGGTTATTGGTTCATACACGTCTAGATCGCTATATGCTCTATCTATTTCCTTTAGCTCCCTATGCAGCAGGGCGATCGTTGCCTTATCTATAGGCTCCAGTCTATCCTCGCTAATATCATTCGGCTCCGGGAACATCGATATAAACCTGGCTATGTTCCATAGCTTGGTGGCGAAAAGAAGGCCCGTTCTAAGCATCTGCTCGGAGAACCTGTAGTCGTATCCGAGCTTCGAGGCCGCCGCAGCCCAGTAGCGGAACGCATCGGCGCCATACTTTTCTATGTAGGGCTCTGGGTCGATGACGTTGCCCTTTGACTTATGCATAGCTTCTCCTTTCTCGTCCAGTCCCATACCTGTTATTCTTACCCATTTGAATGCTGGTTTTCCTGTAAGCTGGTATACTCTTAGGAGGCTATAGTATAGCCATGTCCTGATAATGTCTTGTCCCTGAGGCCTCAGCGTGTTATTGAATGCTCTCTTGAATAGCTCCTCGTTTCTCCTATACCCAGTTACGTAGAGAACCGATATGCTTGAGTCAAACCATGTATCAAATACTTTCTTCTCCCCCTCAAGCTCTTCTTTGGGTGCACCACATCTCGGACACTTATCCCATGGAGGCTCATCGATCCACGGCCTATAGTATCTGCCGGGCTCCGGCACTAGTATGGCTCCGCACCGACGGCATCTCCACAATGGTACTTCTGTAGCGTAGTATCTGTCCCTGCTTATGGGCCAGTCAGTTGAGACACTGTCTATCCAGTCTAGAAGTTTTTTCCTATGCATTTCGGGGTGAAAGCTTATCTCTTCAGCGATCCTTCTTATTTGGTCTTTGAAGTCTAGTTGTTTTAGGAACCATTCCCTGGTATGTATTATTTGAATGGGGGTTTTGCAACGCCAACATATGGGTATGCTGTGCTTAATCTTCTCCTTCTTGACTAAGGCTCCCCCCTCCTCGAGTATCTCAACGATCTTCTTCCTGGCCTCCTCAACTGTTAGCCCGGCCAGCGGCCCCGTTATCTTCTTCATTCTGCCGTCTTTATCGATTATTATCGTTGGTTCTAGGCAAAGGTCCCGGAACATCTTAACATCTGTCTGGTCCCCATAACTACATACCATTACGAGGCCCGTGCCGAATGAAGGATCTACTTCTGGGTACTCTGTGATAATCATTTCGTGTCCGTAAGCAGGGTTTATCGCGTGGAGGCCCTTAAGCCTCTTGTACCTTTTATCCTCGGGGTTATAGACGAGGGCTTTACATGCTCGGAGCATTTCGGGCCTAGTTGTAGCGACTACTACTTCTTCTCCAGTCTCTTTTATCTTGAACTTGATGTAGTAGAGGTATCCCTCGACATCCTTATGCTCTAGCTCCGCGTCTGCCAGCGTTGTCCTGCATCGAGGACACCAGTTAACGGGCCTTTCATCCTCGTATATTAGGCCCTTATTGAATAGTTCGATGAACGTTGCCTGGGTTATCTTCCTATACTCTGGGCTATCCGTGCCGTTTCTCCAATAGTCGAAGCTACAACCTATCTTCCTCCACACCTTGACTATCTCCTCTTCGGCCTTGTCGAGAAACTCTTTACATAGTTTCAGGAAACGCTCTCTCCCTTCAGGGGTCAGCGATATTTCATGCGGGTTTATACCGTATGCCTTCTCGACTTGTACCTCTACGGGTAAACCATTTCTGTCCGCATAGAATGGTACGAGCACGTTATAGCCTTTCATTCTAAAGTACCTTGCAATCATGTCGATTTGTGCATAATGAGCTGTTCCTCCGACATGCCATTTCCCGCTCGCATACGGTGGGGGGGTATCAATCGCTATTATTGGCCTCTCATCGTTCGGATCAAATCTGAACTTGTATAGTTTTTCCTCCATCCATTTCTCGTAGAGTTGCTTCTCCTTATCAATGCTCCAACGCTTATCCTTTATCTTTGGCTTAAGCCCCAATACCCACACCTAGTACTATCTCTCTTAGCGTAAAGGTTGAACTAATTAATAATACCATGTATGATTAAAATAAGTTATACCAGGTTCTTCTCCTCGGGACACCTAGTTTCCCATGCGGATACGGGTTGTCCACAACCAATTATCCGCCATGACTGATAGAACAGTTTTTTTTTTTTTTGGTTTTT
>JALWQP010000017.1 GCA_027083045.1 Desulfurococcales archaeon | reverse complement strand
ATATTTAATTTCAAAAACATACTTTAGATTATCATCGTGGTCTGTATCGATACGGAGATTTATCATGATCTTTGACGCCATGGTGCTTCGGCGGTGATTAACTGGAGCAGTATCTTGAAGATAATTGGTGCTCTACAGATAGTGCTTGGTCTTTTGATGCTGAGCGTGCCATTGATCGATATGATCACTTTGAAACCCATAACTTGCCCCTTCTTCATCGCCTCAATAATCCTCATATTCGTGGGTTACCTACTCCAGAAAATCAAGGCCAAACCCCTTTCTCTCCTTGAAGGATTAATTGCTACATCTATAGCTTGGCCATTGATCTCCCTTGAAGCAGCCATACCGCTAATGATATCCCTGAAGATAAGCTTTGTCAACGCATGGTTTGAATCGATCTCCGGCTTCACTGGTACAGGCTTCACTGTCCTGACAGGCCTCGATCATATGAAGCCATCCATAGTAACGTGGCGTAGCATAATGCAGTGGAGCGGTGAGCTTGGTGTAGTTGTTTTTGCCATGGTATTGTTTCCATATTTCTACCGAGTCGGCGCGGCCGCCTATGGTGTTGAGAGGCCCCTAAAGATAGAGGCTACGTTTTATCGGACCGCGCAGAGACTCATAAGGATATATCTGATCCTAACAATAGGCGGAATAATAGCTTATGTCTATACAGGCATGAATTTCTACGAGGCATTCAATCACGTATTAACCACTGTAGCGACTGGTGGTATGTCAACATATGATCAAGGCTACCAAGTCATATTCAATAGAGCGCCCCTAACATACATACCGGTAATGGCTCTAATGTTTCTAGGAGGTATGAACTTTGTTTTGCTAGACAAGATGCTAAGAGGAGAACTGCGTAGCGTGTGGAGAAGCGAGGAGTTCCGAACATATGTTTACTCAATGATCATACTGGTCGTAGCAACGGATCTCAGCTACGTGCTGGTAGACCATAAACCCCTAGAATATTCTCTTATCGCTGGCTCCTTTAATCTGGTATCGGCTATGACGACGACAGGATTCAATATAGGAACTATCGCTGGGCTATCAACAACCACGAAACTCATACTTATACTATCGATGTTTATAGGCGGAATGATATTCTCAACAGCTGGTGGTATAAAAAGTTTCAGACTATTAGTCTTAGTGAAGAGATTCAAATATGCGTCAATAAACACCATTGTTGGAGACAAGATACAGAAGACGATCAAAATAGATGGGAACGCCATCACCGAACAAGAGATAGGGCAAGCTCTTCTTTTCACAATAGTCCATATGTTCGCAATATTTATTGGAGCCCTACTAATAACTGCCGAGGGATATAGCTTTATAAACGCCTTATTCGAAGCCACATCCGCCGCAGGATGTGTAGGTTTAAGCACTGGAGTAGTCGCACCCAATGCTCCTCTACTGGTAAAAGTCGTGATAATGATATTGATGCTAATTGGGAGAGTCGAATATACACAGGTCTTCTTATTAGTAGGACTTATATCTGGGCGCAAGGTTATTAAAATACTAAGGTAAAGAAGCGCTGATCCTAAGCACGGAGTGATGATTCCTTGAGAATACTTATTGTTGGTGGAGGAGGGGTTGCAGAGGAGTTATTGAGTCTTCTCGACCTTAAGAAGCACCAAGTCTATGTCGTGGAAAAGGATCCTCAGAGGAGAGCTGAGCTATCAAGTAAATATGATATTTTTGTCATAGGAAAGGATGCGACGGATGTAACACTATATGCGAGCGACATACAAATGGATGAAATCGACATGGTAATAGCGCTGACGGGTAGGAATGAGATAAACTTGTTCGTGCTTGCAATCGCTAAACTGTATAATGTTCCCTACAGGCTGGCCAAAGTCACCGATCACAGGATAGCGAATCTACTCCAAGAACTCGGACTAGGAGTACCCATATCTCAGGCCAGTCTCATAGCATCAATCCTCAATAGCTATTTAGATTCAATATCCTCACCAAGACTGATCAGCATTGTAGGAAACTATAAGATATACCAGATATCACTTGCAGAAACAGATCCTGTCATAGGAACAGAGCTTCGAAACCTAAAACTCCCTGAAGACGTCAAGATACTCTTGCTATTCGATGGAAAAACGCTTCGTCCCCCCATCGAGGACGATGTGCTTCGTCCAGGCTATCAATTAATAGTGTTGTCCAGAGTAGAAGATGTTGAGAGGTACTTCAAAGGGTGAATACACGTGTATTTTAACTGGACATTTACTTTTCCATCGCCAGAGCAATTGTTATTTAAATTCCAGTCAGTCATACTCGTCATAATAATACTTGTACTCATGAGAATACTGCTCGTTAGATTTCTGACCTCGCTCATGAATAGAGGAATAGTATCTGCTTCAACAAAGAACACGATCAGTAGGTTCATAGATGTCATTGTCATATTCATAATTCTGGTAACTATCCTGAATGTATTTGTTCCTCCCGATATAGTTATTATAGCTATATCGATATTTATTGTATCAAGCTTCATCCTGTTCTTCTATGAGATCAGGGAGTTCGTCGCATATATTAATCTTCAGTTGCTCCGCCACATCAAGGGAAAGAGCTACGAAATAAGATTACCAGGACACACGACGCCTGTCTACGGAAGAATAATTGATGTGGAGCCTATGGTCTCAACGCTTGAGGATATCTATGGTAAGAGAATATACATTGCAAACAGCCTACTGGTTAACGCTATTATCAAAGAGTATGTGCCATCGGTTCAGATACGCATCAGACTAAATACCGGTGAAATAGATCCGCTAAGAGTTGTCGACGACCTTATAAAGAGTATTGAGGATATAGATCTGGGAATATTCAGAATAGACTCGAAGAAAATAATGATAGAGAAAATAGGCGTTGGGGAAGTTGTTGCGAGGATAAGGGCTTATCCTGTATCTACCCCTATTAGGTTATCCGATCTTGTTAGACTGGCTAACGAGATAAACAAGTCGTTGATTAAGTATAATCCTGAGATAGAATTTATGGAAACTACGATCTAATGAACTATTTTTCCTCGGAGATCATAGAATGTGGCGCCCTTGATAAACACTGTTGCATGTTTGCCGTAGTTAAGTGAGCTGAAATTGTCTAATATGATCACGGGAATATAGTTCCTGGTTCTACCGATCCACTTATTGGTCTTCTCTGTGATAAACACATTCAACGTTGACCCAATGTAACGTGCATGTACTTTGTAGCCGACCTCTTCTACTACTCTAAGTAGTCTTAGCATCCTGTTCTTCTTTGTCTTGGTCGGGACTTGGGGCATCCTCGCGGATAGAGTGTTAGGTCTAATACTGTAAACAGCAACATGTACTCTTTCGAACTCTAGTTTCTTTATAATATCGATGGTTGCCTCGAAATCTTCTTCTTCCTCGCCTGGATGCCCAACGATTATGTCTGTGGCTATGCTTACCCCAGGTATTTTTCTTCTAAGCTCTTTGACTAACTCAACATATTCCTCGACAGTGTATTTTCTCCTCATGATCTTCAACACCTTATCACTTCCGCTCTGGAGTGGTATGTGGAGAAAGTGATAAATTCTCCTGCTTTGCCGCAGGGTCTCTATCACTTGATCCAATATGTTCCTCAGCGTGTCTGGGTTCATCATGCCTATTCTAACCATGAAATTCCCGGGTAAGTCGTCGATACGTTCTAGTAGTTCCGGAAGCTTCTGGGAGCCGTAAAGGTCTAGGCCGTATGATGCAGTATCTTGTCCCGTAATCTCTATTTCCACAGCGCCATTAGTAACTGCTTTTTTGATCGCATCGATTATTTTTTCTATCGGATAACTAGCGAGTTTTCTACGTGCATTTTTCACTATACAGAAGCTACAATTACCTGTGCAGCCGTCTTGGAGCGGAATATATGCTACTCCCTTCTCAACCCATAAACCAATACAATTCCTGTCTCTATCGCCGTCTAGGAGCACTACCCTACCATTTTTCTCGATGGCCAGGTATATCTTGCTACTATTCTGTGGGGATATAAGGCTGGCCTCCGGCGCTATCCTGGAGATCTTATAGGGTTGTGCCTGAGCCATACATCCGGCCACTACCAGTTTCTTACCATGTGCTCGGCAGAAATCCCGTGTTTGTTCAATTCTTTTTATCATTCTTAACTCGGTGTCAAGTCGGACAGTACATGTATTAATTACTATGACATCGGCATGCTCCGGCGAAGATACTATCTCATGGCCTCTCTCAGTAAGCACAGTCTTCATGATTGATTCGTCAGCTCTATTCAGAGCACAACCATATGTTTCAATGTATATTCTCACTTTTACCCCTCGATTTTCAAGGGGAGAAGCCCCCTTTATAAGGTATCTATGACACTATTCCAAACACGCATTAGCACTTAATAGTAAATAAATAGATGTTTTTGGATATCATTAATGAGGTGATTGATTTGGTTAAAAAAGTAAGTGAGTATACATATGATGAATTACTCGAGAGAGTATATTCGAAGCTACCGGCTAAAGCTAGGTCGCAGGAGGCGTTCCAGATACCGAAGGCTGAGATAATAATTGTTGGTGGGAAGACTGTAATACGTAATTTCAGATGGATAGCTGATTATCTCAACCGAGATCCTAAGATTCTCCAGCGCTACTTTGCGAAAGAACTAGCTGTTCCAGCATATATGGATGAATCACAGCAATTAGTGCTCCAAGGCAGGTTCGGTGCGCACGTTATAAACAAGCTAATCGAGATATTTGTGAAGAAATACGTATTATGCCCAACATGTGGTAGCAGGTTCACGGAGCTTAAGAGGTCAGGGAAAGTATTCATACTGAAATGCCTAGCATGCGGTGCCGAAACATCTCTCCAAGCATTCTAATGCTTTATTTCATTAACAGAAACATTTATCCACCATTTTAGAACACCAAACCCTAGAGGTAGTAGAGATTATGAGTAATAATGACATGGTTTACGTCAAGAGATACGAGAGCGGCGGAGAAATAATTATAGCTGTTTGCGATGCTGACCTACTCGGTACTACGCTCAACGACGATAATATAAAGTTCTATGTAGACCCAGCTTTCTACAAGGGAGAACTAGTCACAATAGATGAAGCCCTCAAGATGCTGGCGGGCGCAACCATAGCTAACCTCATAGGCAACAACATAGTCGAAGCAGCAATTAATCATGGACTAGTTCATCCAGACGCTATTCTCGTGATTGGAGGGATTAAACATGCCCAGTTCGCGGTACTGGGGGTTGACCATGCGTGAAAAATACTGTGTAGTGTGTGGCCGGAAGCTCGGCGAGAACGAGCCCTTGATAGATGGGATGTGTCCAACCTGCTTCTTAGATCGTAAGGGATTATTTAGAGAAAGACCAGTACTGACCATAACAATATGTCCTCGATGCGGGTCCTGGTTATATAAAGGTGAATGGAGAGATCCCTTACCGATGAGAGAAATTATTAGGAGAATAGCTCTAAGAGAGCTGGAGAAAAACTTGCGTGACAAAATAACAATAGTGGAAATAGACATAGCCTCAGATCTTTACAAGATAAACAAGACACAGTATGGGGTCAAGGCTCGAGTCTCAGCTATCCTAGCAGATTACTACCCGGTCACACGTGAAGTAGAGCTAGTGCTCAACATAAATAGGATGCCCTGTCCCAGATGCTTAGCCGTGGCTAGGGGGGCACATAAGGCATTAGTCCAGATTAGGAGTGCCCGTGGCCATCTGGACGAGAATGACATGAAGATCATAGGAAGGGCTCTAAGGGATCCCGGTGTTGCGGCAGAGATAGTCGAAATTAAAGAGAAGAGGACAGGTCTAGATGTAAGATTATTGAGCCAGATCGCAGCAAAGAGACTATCAATGCTTTTGAGTAGAGATGCTGGCGCTAAGGTTGTAGAATCATTTAAACCGACAAAATATAATCCCGATAAAGGCGCTTGGGATGGGATCACTACGTTATCCGTGAGACTGCCCGATCTAAATAAGGGCGACCTGGTAGAATACCGTGGACGCCCAGGTGTTGTGAAGTCATGTGATATGCACGGAGTAGAGATCAGCATGCTCGATGATGGTTCAAACATATGTGTACCATATGATGACTACTGGAGAGGTAGGCTGAAGAAGCCAGGCTACATGGTATATGATAAGGAGTTCCTAGTGGTTGCAGAAGATGAATCAACGCTATATCTCCTAAACGAGGAGACGGGAGAGCTAGACGAGTTTCCAAGGACAAAGGGCTTAAAGAACGTAAAGACTGGTGACCGATTGAAAAGAGTAAGAGTAAGGGATAAAGTGTACATGGTCAAAGAATAGTTTAATTGGTGAAAACATGCCTAGAAGAAGGAAAAAGAAAAAACGAAGATATAGGGAAGAGAGTAGTAAAGAACCACCACTGCCCGACGAAGGAACAATTATCTGTGGAGTTATAAGGTTGCTCGGCGGAGACTACCTAGTGGTCAAATGCATCGATGGTGCTGAGAGAAAAGTCAGGATACCCGGAAAAATGCGGAGAAGAGTATGGATGAACGAAGGCGACATCGTACTGGTCGGACTATGGGATTTCTCGCCGGATAGAGGAGAAATAGTACACAAGTATAGTAGGGGCGAGGTAGCGAAGCTACTGGAAAAGGGCGTACTGCCACGGGAATTCCTAGAAGCACTAAGTGAGTACATATGAGCATGGATGATGACATCTTCTACTCCTATCCTCGCCGTGAGAAACGAATAAAGGACAAAGACCTCTACGAGACAGTCGAAGAAGTGTTTGATACAAGAACAGTTATGACAATATACAATTTAATGAGACGCAAGATCATAAAGCGAATGGCGGGTGTAATCAGTTCCGGTAAAGAAGCACGAGTCTACCTTGCATATGGGCCCAAAAACATTCCTCTAGCCGTAAAAATATATTTAACATCAACCGCAATGTTCAAGAAAGGCATCCTGAAATACATCGTTGGCGACCCCCGCTTCGAGGGGTTTAAGCCCCGAAACACGAGAGCACTGATCTATGCGTGGACTAGAAAAGAATTCAGAAACCTGAAAAGATTATATGAAGCAGGCGTTAAAGTACCCAAACCTATTACTTTCTTAAACAATGTACTAGTCATGGAATTTATGGGTGAAAATGGAAAAAGATACCCACTATTAGCAGAAGTATATAATGAGCTGGATAAGGAATCACTTGCCGAGATACTGGATAAGATCCTAGTGGAACTTAGCAAGATTGTATGTAAAGCCAAGCTCGTCCACAGCGATTTATCTGAGTTCAACGTAATGGTAACACCGGATCTCGATATAGTTATCATTGATGTAGGTCAAGCTGTTCTCCTGGATCATCCTAACTCCATGGAATTTTTGATCAGGGATATTAAGAACCTTATTAGGTTCTTCAGGGATGAAGTAGGTATAGATGCACCCAGCCCCGATAAAGTATTGGAGGAGATCAAGTCATGTCTAACGAAGACGAGGGAAGACTAACAATAGGCGTGACAAGATTATATGAGAAAGTACCGCCGGATAGGATAGGTGTACTCATAGGACAGGACGGCAAGGTAAAAGAAGAGATCATGCGCCGTACAGACACATTGATAACAATAGATTCCACTACAGGCTCCGTAATAATAGAGCCAGCATCGCCATCGACGACCGCTCTAAACCTCATGAAAGCACGCGACATAGTGAGAGCGATAGCATATGGTTTCAGCCCAGAGAGGGCTTTTAGATTGCTCGACGAGGATCAAGTGCTCATAATAATTGATCTCAAGCAATACGTTGGAGATAAGCTCAACCACCTGCAGAGGATAAAAGGCAGAATTATAGGTGAGGGAGGAAAAGCTAGGCGTGTTCTCGAAGAGATGACAGGCACCTACATATCAGTATATAAGCACTATGTCGCAATCATAGGTGATTTCGAGTCAGCGAACATAGCGAAAAACGCTATCGAGCTCCTCATAGAAGGGAGAAGACACGGGACTGTATACAGGTATATAGAGCGTGAAACATTCCTCGAAAAACGCAGAAAGATGCGCATGCTATGGAAAGAAAAGATCTAACCCCCTCACATGCGGGCCTTATCTACATTGCAGATGCTCAGACGGGCTTTATACCCGGGTTCATTCTTCATCGGGGGCACTAATAGATTATCCCTTGCTTAGAAGATAAAGTTAATCCGGTTATACTACAGCAAAAACCTTTATACCTCCAAAAACTAACCGTAATTCCTGGATGATAGCCTGGTGGGCCCGTAGCTCAGCCAGGCAGAGCGGCGGGCTCCAGATCTCTACGGGTCTTATGACCCTATCAGGGGATGAAATAGATCTGGAGAATGGACAGCCGGGAGAGACCCGTAGGTCGGGGGTTCAAATCCCCCCGGGCCCACCATCTCTCCCTGATCTATTTTCTAGCTTAATACTATCCTGTTGAGAAAAATCCTAAATAAAGGATAGACGGGAAGAATATTATTGCACGGCGGAGCCCTCGCCCGTACAAGATCCCCGTGAGACACGGGGGCCGGTGAGTACGGGTTCCGTCGGGCGGCAACCATCCCGAATCTTTTGAAGAAAAGATTTAATTTGGTAACCTGCTAGTCTGGGCGACTGGTTAGGGGCCCGCCGGCTGGCCCGGTGGGGGCGCCGCACGTGCATGGGCGGGTTTGCCCTGACACGGCGGAGGTCCGGGGTTCAAATCCCCGCGGGCCCACTACCCTTATTT
>JALWQP010000016.1 GCA_027083045.1 Desulfurococcales archaeon | reverse complement strand
ATGTGTTGCTAAACAGTATTCTTGATGAAGCAGTATGTATGTTATATGATATTATCTTAGTTAGATTTACAAGATTTCTGTTCTTAGAAACAACCTCTACTAATCCGCCATTGATGACGAGTCTGTCGGGCACATCGCTCACTAGTAGATAGAGTCTAGCCATAGCGTAAGTCGTACTTGTTCTCGCACCAACATCTAGGATCCTACTCTTATATGGTACTGATACTATCTTTGTTGCATTACTATATATGAGCGATATTTGAGGCTCCTTAAGAACAATAATGTGGACAGGCTCCATGAATTTATTGATAAACTCGAACCTGACATCTATATTGATAATGTTGCCCCCTACATATTTTGCGTTGACCAGTATTTTTACGTCAAAATACTCCTCCATGCTCTCAGCAAAAGACAGTAAAGATATAGATACCAGAGCCAGCAAAATGGTAGGCAATAGCAGTGCAGCTACGACATACTTTGGCATCATTCTCGCTTATTCACCACATATTACCTATACTAGCGTATTTTTCGTTCTATTCTGTAATTATGATTGACATTTTATATAGTCAAATTCTTAGTACGAGAAAACATAGCGGCTAGAGAAACTTATGTATTTATAGGTATACTTGGGTTGACCAACCCGATCAGTGGTATTGGGATGTTTTCGGGATTATAAGTAGCCTCATATATGATCTCATATAATCCCCTATCTACGAGCCAGGGATAGAGGAGACTATTGTAATGTGTCAATAAGGTTTCCCGAGGAATACCATGTAGATCAGCATTAATAGAAGCAGATAGGTAGCTTAAGAGCATGCTGAGGGAATGCCTCATTCTCCAATTCCATAGAGGATCGTTCCTCAGAAGTCTACCCGACGTTGCCACGTGTGTAAGTTTGTGCTTAGACATATATAGCTCGTATGAAAGATATTGGAAACTCCTTATCATGACTGCAACATCTCTTAGTGGGGGTTCTTTTTCCAATAGTTCATCACGTGTTCTTCCAGGTTCACCCTCGAAATCTATGAAGTAGAAGTTTCCGTCATAGCCATAAAGGATCTGTAGAAGGTGTAGGTCTTGATGAGTCCTTATCTTGTAAGAGTCGATGTATGCTTCGAGGTAGGAAATAGCTTTTTCGACATTTTCTCTAAGAAGATCCAGATGGTTTAACCATTTCTCGTATCTTGCAGTTTTTCTTTTCCCGTCAGCATTATCTACTAGTTTCTCGAGCAATCTGACCGCATTCTTGTATCTCCGTTGTATTCTATTAGCCCATCTTCTAATATCTTCTTGGCTAATCCTGTCTTTCCCACTAAAATCATTGCCACCACTATTTAGTGCAAGGTGGAGTCCCGCTATTTGCGAGCCTAGCTTGGCGGCCAATCCTAGTTTGAGAGATGATTTTCCTGTCTTCTCCTCGAATGCTTTTCTAAACGGTGTTGTTGCGTCACCGGTGTTATCAATATACTCGATGACTATGCCTATGGGTATTCCTTGATAATTTATAGAGACAAGAGGTTTTGGAACATACTTGTATCCTGCTTCTAGGATAGTCTCATAGTATTTTTCTTCGATATTTAGTGGTAATATATGCCTGTATCCCTTAGCCACTATACTGTCTCCGGTACTTAGTTCGTGTTTTACAATGAGATGAGTTGATTCTCTGGTTAGAAGATGAACGCTGCTTGTTTTTCCATGTATTTTTCCATATTGTTTAATATCGCAGACCCTGCCTAGTTCTTCCCAGTAGTTTCTAAGATATTCTGCTTCAAAGACATACTTGTCATTAATTTTTAGATAATCGGCTGTAATCGGTTTTTCGTGTGATACTGCTAAGGGGACCACTACCTTTCTGACGCTATCTTCTATTAATAATGCAGCGATCTTATCCGTGGAGAATAGTACTCTTACAGCGAGTTTCTCGTGTTCGGTGTTCCTGAATGGCCACCAGTGTTTATTTGCAAGCCATTCTATGATTTTCTGTGTATCGTCTATGATCTTCTCCACTATATACACCACGTGTTTATTTGGGCCATCTATGGAATTGGTTAAGGATTCCTATTTCTGTCTTTCTATAATCATACTATAATCATAATATCACTATTGTCAGCCAAGGCTGAACACTTCATCGCCTCTTGCTCGGCTTTCCTGGGCTCATCATCCGTTTAAGCCTTATTTTGACATCAGTAGTTTTTCTGTGTTAAGTGTTTTCGTCGTGAGATATAGGATTGTAGTGCTCGTTATTGCAAGGAACAATATGTGCAGGAATGCTTGGAAGGGATATCCTATCACGTATGTCTGTATTGCTAGTATGCTGTGAACATAGGGTATTGCATATAATGGGGCCAGAATATATGTGGGGAGCCTCATATAATCCACGAAGAGGGCTGTAAAGAAGAAGACAACGGCCATCATGGTCACTATGCTCATAATGTTGGAAGCACTTCTGATTCCTTTCGTTCTCGTGATGAATGGCAGACTAATAGCAACTGTTACTAGTATTGTGAAGAAAGCGGTTATGCTATGTACCAATAATAACCAAGGATCAATCAAGAATGGGGCTTGAGAGCCATAAGTAATTGCTGAGAGCGAGATATAGACCAGAAGGCCGAAGGCATCCGCTATGGCCGTTATTAATCCAAGTATTGTTGCTGCGATCACCTTAGCATTTATTATCGTTGAGGGCTTAACTGGATGGGATAGAAGGAGCTCCATAGTCTTTCTTTCCCTCTCTCCTATTATGCCGTCGATCACATACGATGCTGCCGGGGTTACTACGAAGCTTAACGCTAGGACTAGGAACCTAGAAATGGTTACTCTGATCTGAAAGGCTGTGTTGACTGGTGACCCGGAAATGCTTACTATTGTTGTGGTATATGTTATAGGGTTACGGAGCGCCTCGAATGTCGCGTTCACTCCAGCGAGTCTTGCTAGCGCCATGATTTTCTCTTTGCTGAGCTGATCTGAGAACCAGTTAACTATACTATAGATCAGGCCTTCCACTCTACTAGTTGTTTGTAGGCCGGCCTTCCTGAAGATCTCAATCTTCGCGACATGAGTGAGGCTTGTTACGTTTTCCGCGAAACCCCTCGGTATGACTATCATTAGATCTATAGAGGGGTTCTTTATGATCGATGTGGAATTGGATACTGTGTAGTTGTAACCATATTTTGCCAGATAATAAGTAATGTTTCCGAGGAGCCACTTAGAGCTAAACGTTATGTTTAGCAATCCGTTATGGGCTGTAGCGTGATCGAGATCTACTACTGCTACATTGATGATCTGTTCTTGTGCCAGCGCAAAACCTATGAATCCCATTAATGGCAACATTAAGAGGGGCAACAGTATGCTTGTGAACAGGGTCTTCTTGTCCCTCTTTAGATCGGTTAGCTCCTTCCATAAAAGTACTTTCATTTCCGCCATTACTTTCTCGGGCTTCACAGGCGATCGGCCTCCTTAACAGCTTTTACAAATGCTTCTTCGAGGTTCATAGCATTGTACATCTGCTTTATACGGTCAGGCTCGGCCTCAACCACTATTTTCCCGTGAGCAATGAATGCTACACGATCACAGAGATACTCTACTTCTAACATGTTATGGCTACTGAGAATGATGCTTGCACCTGTTTCATCAACATATTCCTTGATCATCTTCCTAACGTTTACGGAGGCATATACATCGAGCCCACTTGTCGGTTCATCCAAAATTGCGAGCTTAGGCCTAGTCATCAAAACTGATGCTAGAAGTAGTCTCCTCTTCATTCCTTTACTATACTCTGAAGCTCGTCTCTTCAACGCACTCTGTTCTAGGCCTGACAACTTTACCCCATACTCTACTGTTTTCTCGAGCTCACTACCTGTAAGTCCGCGGAGCATAGCATAGAATCTCAAGTGCTCCAATCCTGTAAGCCTATCATAGACATCGGCTTCTTCCGGCAAGTAACCGATGTACTTCTTGATCTCCACAGGATGCTTAACAACATCTATTCCCATCACCTTTATTCTTCCCCGTGTAGGCCTCATCAGTCCAACTATCATTCTAAGAGTCGATGATTTACCCGCTCCATTAGGTCCTATTAGACCGAAAATCTCCCCCTTCCGGACCTTGAAAGAAATACCTCTAACAGCATGTACCTTGTTATCATAGATCTTATGTAGATCCTCAACAACTACTATGGCATTACTCAAAACTCTTCATACACCTCGATAAATATGCATGTTAAAAACAAACACATCACTTCGACCTAGAGATATAGTCCTTATTAATGCTTCAGTTTATTAGTTCATTGCAAAACTATAGATATAGTGGATAAAAAACAGAAATGCAAATATGGGAGGAGCATTGATTTGAGTGAGATCACTAGAGCACAGGTTTTTGATTTCCTTAGACAATACGGTGATAAAGGCTTGTTGATTCTGCGGACTGCTCTTGACATAGCTCTTGATCCAAATATTGATCATAGGCTTGGAGATTTCAGCTACAAGCATCTAGTTATACGTTTACGTGCTATGGGGATAAACTATAATCCCTCGAACCTTTTGCGTATAATGGAGCGAGAATACTCTCTTATAGAGAAAACATATTCAAGCTCGAACCAGAAGTGGTGGCGATTTATAGACCTAGACGGTATTAGGAACGCTATTAACGAGTATATGGGTGGAGCATCATTTGATGATCCTAGACTACGTATACTGCTAATAAAGTACAGGAGCCTAGAGCCAACTAGGATACTTAGTTTTCTAAAGAGAATATCAACTAAACCAGTTATCTCCAGTATTGATAAGAAAGTATTCAAGGAAATAGTATTCAAAGAGCTAGATCTAATCGCGGAAATACTTGAGAATATGATGGAGTATGAAGATGTATTCGAGAAAGAAATAGCCGTCCTGAACGAGATCATATTGCTTGCTGATCGTGTAGCTGCGAGGCTTGAGGGAGAGAAACGGCTGAGTAGGCCTGATTTGAAAACTACAATGGAGGAAAGCAGGCTAGGAGAACCGCTCTAATATAGTTCTATCTATCTCTTTCCTAAGCTGAAAACCTATTATAAGGCACCATCTATCAATATCAAACTGTTAATACTAGGTTTGTATACTGGTTTTTGAGATGTGATCACATTGTTCCCCCAGGAAATAGCTGCTAAGAAGATCATACCTTCATTGAAGGGTGTAATTATACATAAAATGATTGATATGGGGTATAGCCAACACAGGATAGCCCGTCTTCTCGAAATATCACAACCACAAGTACATAAATATGTGACTAGGAGCCGCATCTACTATTATGAGTATCTCGAGGCCTTGGGCTTCGATGTGGACTATATTGATAGGGTTGTAGATATAGCGCTCAAACTCCTCTCGAAAGGTGATAAGCCGAGATTTGTCCTCGTGTTAACAAGCCTCATAGACTCGTTGTCTATCCAGTTGCTCTGCGAGACTAAACCCTACTTCAAGGAATTATGTAGGCAGACCGGAAACACACTGAAGTTTAATGATCCTTTCATCGAGGAATATAGGATGTTTCTAGAGAAACTACTTGTCATTAGAGGCCTCGAAAAACTAGTTCCTGAGGTAGGCATGAATGTTGTGTACGCACCTACGGCACCGCAAGACACTACGGATATTATAGGGCTACCAGGCAGGATCGTGAGGAAGGGGGACAGGGCTGTCGCGATAGGAGATCCTATGTATGGTGCATCGAGGCATTTGGCTAGAGTACTCATCATGATCTCAAAGACGAGGCCTGAGATAAGAACAGCTTCAAATATAAGATATGATGAGAAAATACTTGGTCTCCTATCTAATAAGAAGCTCAACATAGCTTATACTGGTCCACATGATTCTCAAGCCGATTTCTGGAGAAGCATAGAACAAGTTACAGTCAAGAAACCTGATGCAATAGCCGATAGGGGTGGAATGGGGCTAGAGCCTGTGATATACCTGTTCACGGAATCTCTTGATGACATGTTATCACTGATAAAATACATCGCTGGAAAGTACTAGGGGATTTTATGCGGGTAGCCATAATTGGAGGCGGTGCGGTAGGAGGCATAATAGCGTATTATCTGTTTAGGGGCGGTGTAAGTGAGATAGACGTTTACTATGGTAGTAGCGAAAGCGTTGACGCTGTTAAGAAGAACAAAGGCATCAACGTAGTGATAGACGGGGAAAAATATCTTGTTCCCGTATCTCCCTATCTGTCTAGTTCGCCAAATGGAATCTATGATGCAGTGTTTAACTGTGTTAAATCGCACCAGGTAGAGAGCACTCTCGGACTACTAAGAAAGATCATTAGCAACAGTACATCTATAGTTATGCTTCAAAACGGGTTCGGCGGCCAAGAACTCGTCTGGGAGAAAGTCTCAAAGACAAACACTATTTTCGGCGCTGTATACTTCGGTGCATACAGGCTTAACAGGTACACCGTGGAACTACGTGGATCTGGCCCCGTATTTATTGGCAGAGAGAAAGGGATCTATCGCGATGTCTTCGAGATAGCAAGTATTCTAAGACGAGGAGGTTGTGATGTCAGGGTTACGGATAAGATCATGTTTTACCGATGGCTTAAACTAGGTGTTAATAGCGTTATTAATCCCATAACAGCTATCGCGCGTGCCCCTAATAAAATCGTTCTGACCCGGGAAGGACTTGAGCTCGCCTCACTGATTCTTGATGAAGTAGTGGAAGCAGCGAGCAAGCAAGGCATTTCCCTGGATAATGAGAGGCTATTAAGACTCGTCAAGAGGATTGCGTATTCTACTATGAACAACTATAGCAGTATGGCGCAAGACTTGCTCTCAAGGAGGCCTACCGAGATCGATTATATCAATGGGTACGTTGCAAGGATCATCGGCGATGGCGTCAATAAGATCATAACGTTGATAGTCCACTTGATCGAGGCAGGAATTTTATCCTGATTTATACAGGAGTATAATCAGCAAGGAAAACGGTGCAATAGCATGCGTGACAAGATCACTGTGAGGGATCTCATCAAGAAGAAAGGTAAAGAGAAAATAGTTATGATTACAGCCTATGACTATGCATTCGCCAGACTCGTTGATGAGGCAGGCGTTGATGCCATTCTCGTTGGAGATAGCGCCGCCATGGTTGTACATGGATTATCCTCCACTCTACCCATAGATATGGATACAATGCTTCTCCACGTATCCAGCGTTGCGAGAGCTAAGCCCAGAGCTCTCGTCATCGGCGATATGCCGTTCCTTAGCTATGAAGTCAGCAAAGAGGAAGCCATTAGGAATGCCGGGTTAATGCTCAAGGCAGGAGCTGATGCTGTTAAGCTAGAGGGGGGAGCCGATCAAGCCGATAAAATAAAGGCGATGGTGAAAGCCGGTATACCCGTTATGGGCCATATAGGTCTAACTCCCCAGAGATACCTAGTATTGGGCGGCTATAGGAAAAGAGGCAAAAAGATCGTAGAGGCGGAAAAGATCATCGAAGATGCAAAAGCATTGGAAGAGGCAGGGGTATTTGCGATAGTTATTGAGTTCACAGCCGCCGAGGTGGCAAAAATTATCACCGAAGAAGTTAGCGTCCCGACAATTTGTATTGGCAGCGGACCCTACTGTGATGGCCAGGTTCTCGTACTACACGATCTATTGGGCATAAACAGGGAGATCCCACCATTTGCCAAAAAATATGCTGATCTAAGAAGCATAGTCGTTAATGCTGTAAAAAGATATGTTGATGATGTAAGGAACTCCGTATTTCCAGCTGAGGAACATTATTTTCATATGAAAGATGAAGATTATAAAGAGCTTGTCAAAAGACTATTTCCGTCTTCTTGATATTTTTAGGATGGTTTTAGTGGAAATGAAAATATAGATCCTATTAATGACTTAAGGAACGCTTAGTAAGCAAAATTAGAACAGTGTTAGCGTAGTTCTGGCTAGCTCGTCTAGTCGTCTCCTTATGAATTTCAAAGCCTCGCTCAGTATCTTGCTGTTATCATAACTAGCTATTATTTCCCTAAGTTCTGCCTTAGGTTTACTCTTCAGTTTCTTGACAGTATCTACTAGTCTAGGCATTGCTCTTATAATATTGTCCACAATGGTTACATTGGCTGCTCGTGCAGTCCTGGATAATGGGTTCAGGTCTATGGTGATCACGGTCTTCCCGATCTTTCTAAGAGCCTCTGTTCTATCGCCATCCTCTAGGGGTACGAGTACGACATCTGCCTTAAGTATTCCTCTTGGGCTTACTCTTCTTCTCTCACTGAACAGTTCTGGGATAGTTGCTGATGCATCATCGCCTACGCCGAACACTTCTTTGGCGCCATGCTGTTTCAGCCAGGACGCTATAGCTTCTTCCCTATCTCTTGTCCTATAGAATAAGTTCACCTCTATGTATCCACCTATTTCATCAGCAAGTCTCACGACATAATCTGGAACGAGTGCGGCTGTATTACCATTAACTGATATGACCGGGTGCTTTGCTAGCAGAAGGTATGCGGCCGCAGCCCTCAGGGCCTCTTCTGCGAAGTACTGTGTTTTCTCCCCTATTAGGTAGTCGAAGCACTCGCCCCGTCCATGAGCTATGAGGCCCTCCGGCACTACAAGGCCTCGCTTAAAGCCCTCAACTATCTTCTCTCTTATTAATAGGCTCTCTCTTCTCGGGTGGTTCTCGGGTATATACAATCTTTATTCCCTCCATGCTTATTCTTGTTATTATGGATTTCAAGCCTTTTGAGAAGAGATACTCATTAACTTCTCCGGCCTCTTGTTTA
>JALWQP010000015.1 GCA_027083045.1 Desulfurococcales archaeon | reverse complement strand
TTCTATCAAGGGGTATGTTGGTTGTTGATCCATTATATAGCGTACGTTTATTGTCTCCTTATGGTCATCGTATTTGAGACCCGTAACTATTATTTTTGAGACACCCTTATCTACAAGATCATACTTGCTGGGATCTATCTCGGCATATAAGAGGCAGTAGTTCTTGATACATACTTGATCGTATTTTTCGAAAACCCAGTTACGCCTATACACGTCCACCGACAAAAGATACTTTCCTGAGGCAAGCCTGGCCACAATGATCCTGTAGTGGTCTAAGAACCAATACTCGCTAACATTTTCCATGGCTGACACATTGTTCACCATACATCTATGCGGATTCAGGATACCGGTCTAAAAATTATTCCTAGCTCATCGGCCAACCTATATGCTTCGAGTAGTTCCTCTTTCTTAATACGTCTTGCTATTTCTGGATATCGTTCCGGATACTTTTTGACAAGGTATTCTGGCCTATACTGATCCATGATATTGACTAGTACTCTCGGTGTGTTCTCTGCGATCCATTTCAGTATTTTCCTGGTACAGCAGTTAATGTGACCAGGAAGTATCAAATGCCTTATTATCATGTCGCCGTTATCATGAGCTATCCTTATGTTACGGGTAACAATCTCCCAGTAGTTCTTAACAAGCGAATATTTTTCGGCACATTGATTATTACCGTACTTTAGATCGGGAAGCCAGATATCTATAACATCGACGATCAGAGTGAGCGCTTCCCCGGTCATGTACATATTGCTATTCCATAGCTGTGGAACATTCACGTCCAAGTACTTTAAGCTCTCAAGAATAAATGGTATGTGTGGTATGGGATCTCCTCCAACATGGTTGATGTTGCGCGCCCCGCCCAGCCTCAACTCTTTCTGTATCTCAGCCAGTCTGGATGGCGTTATCTTTGCTCCATCCTCTATACCTACCTGGCTGATATCCCAATTCTGGCAATAAACGCACTTTAGGGGACATCCTCCATAGAATATTGTGCCGCTCGGGACAAGTGGAGCTTCTTCGCCTAGGTGGTGGAAATACGAGTGTACAATGCAGTGACCGCTAACACCGCATATTCCCTTCCGACCCATATCTCTCTTGGCTCCGCATCTTCTCGCACATAGTCGGCAGGGACTATAGAGTCTTTTGGCCAATGATATTTTTAGGTCGAGAAAACTATGTTTTGGGAAAGAATCCTGTTTTTCTAATTCAGCACGTCCTTCTCTAATTTCCAGCCACATCTTCCTGAAAGTATCCCGGTATTTCTCATGTATTCTCCATAGCTCTTCCTCCGCGATCTCGGGGTCATAGGGGTCTAGGTCTATCTCCAGACTACGGGCTATAATGAACTTAGCTGGTTTTTCGTTCTTCATAACGCTGTAGTACCATGATAACCTCTCCCTGACAGCCGGGACAGACCACACGCTTAAGGCATCGGGTCTCAAGTGGAAGTACTCGAACAATATTACCAGCCAACTACTTTTTTCTTGAGGGACTCGTTCAGAAGGTTTATACCGTATTTCCTTAGCTCTACGTAGAGCCTGGACAGGGGTAGTCCAACAACGTTGTAGAAGTCGCCAACTATTATTTCAACGAGTAATGCACCGATCCCCTGTATCGCGTAGGCGCCTGCTTTCCCCATGGGCTCCATTGTTGCTAGATACTCATGTAGTTCTTGTTCCGTGAAATCCCTTAACTTAACACTAGTCTCTGCGGTGAAACTGCTTGTTGCTAGGGTCTCAAGGTCCATTATAGTAACACCGGTTATTACGGAGTGCCATTTTCCCCGTAGTTTCAATAGTATCTCGGCTGCCTCGTTCATACTCCGAGGCTTTCCTATGATGCCGTATTGTTTTGAATATATAATTGTATCGGCTCCAATGATCACCGCTCTCGGAGGGGCTTCATGCAATACGCTGAGGGCTTTCTCACGTGAATTCGTTAGGACTGTCTTGTAAGGATCATCGTATATTTTCTCAACTATTTTCGGCTTTATTATGACTAGCCTCGAAACATATTTTCTAAGTAGTTCAGCCCTCCGAGGACTGGATGAAGCTAGCACTAATATTTTCTCCAAGGATACTCCCCAGTATAGTAGGGTGTAAAAACAGGGTTACATAGATTGCTCATCCACCTAGTTGTGCCCTCCCATACCCTACATATATGATCTTATCCGGATTCAGTGCTTCAATGATGTCGGGCCTGTTAGTCGCAACGATAAGGGTTATCCCGGCTTGCCTAGCTAGTTTACCGAGCTTTCTAGCAACTCTCTGAGCCGTTAGAGAGTCTAGATGAGCGGCGAACTCATCGATTATAAGAAGATTAGGTTTCTCTGCTAGCAGGCTCGCTAGTTTAGCTCTTTCCTTCTGACCGGTTGATAGCTCAACGAACTTGGCACGGTAGAATACCGCGTCGCTTAGGCCGACCATATTCAGTATTTCAACGGCTTCTGCAGGATCCCCTACCTTCATCGTTATGTGTTCGAGCAACGTCTCTGAACCAAATGAGGGTTCCGCCTCGCCGGGGAGGAGGTATGCTATCTTGGTGTTGGGCGGAACTCTGACATCTCCTTGACTTGGACGATAGTTCTCATTTGTGCGAAGCTCGGGTTTAGCGGCTCCTATGATCATTCTTAGCAAGGTTGTCTTGCCCGCCCCGCTAGCACCCACGACTACAACTACTTCTCGCGGCTTGATCTCAAGGTCCACATTTCTTAGGACATATTTCTCAACTATCCTTCTCTCAACACCGAATGCGAGCAGGACATCTCTAAGGCTGGGTGGCAAGCGCGAGACGTCCAGGACGCTACGATATATCTTGGTTAGTCCCTTCAAGACTATGTTATCCGTTAAAACCTCCACACCACTGTATCTTGGCCTGTACAGTTTTCCACTATGCTTTCTGGCATATGGGTCTGTCTCAAGGAATCTCTCTATGTATTTTCTTGCCTCCTCAGTCAGGGGATACATTAGTACTGGTCTACCGCTCCCAGTATCCCACATGTAGTAGAACCCTGCCTTCTCGAAAAACGGGTTGTACCTTGCCATCATCGCTATTGTCTCTACAATGTGTTTCCTCTTCTTCATCTCCGGGACTCTTCTAACCCTAATCCACTCAATCGCTGCTTTCACAGCAAGTATGCCGAGTCCGTCGCCTCTGTAGTCTGGATGAACAACTACTCTCGCTATTCTCGCGGCGGCAGAGTTCGCGATCTTGAGTGCTTTCTCGCTTACTTCTTCGCCGACTATGGCTCTCGCTAATCTACGGCTCCCGTACAGCTCTCTGAGGTCCTTGTATCGTGAAATAATGCTTATTCTCTCTTTGAGTGCTGTGGGCCAGAAGGTCGGGTGGAACCAGTCTTTGGGAAATACTTTTTCACGGATCATCTTCTGTATTCTACCGTCGGGAAGCCTCCTGTTCATCAATGGTATTGGTGTGTCTACTCTTACATAACCAACTATTCTAGGCTCATAGGGTTTCCTTGATCTTAGCTCGAGGACCAAGAACCTGCTACTAGGTATACTTCCACGTATTTCTTGAAGCTTCATCGGTATTCTGCACCGTGGACATCTAGGTTGTATGTTTGCCTCCATGTACTCGCCGCATCTGGGGCACCTCCATATGGCTACGACCTCTTCTTTGCTCGCATAGTGGTGTTGCTCGAGATTCACAATATCCATATAATCTTCTTCGGATACGGCTTCTCTTGCTATTATCCTGTACTCATAGACTTTCTTGGTATTGAGAGGGTCTTTTCTCTCGAGAACATACTCCTTGCTCCAAGGAGGCCAGATAGGCACTTCTTCACCATTATATATTCTATAGAGAACATAATCCTGCGGACCAAGGACCCATGTGTTCCCTATCTTTTTAGGCTCATCCTTTATGATTATCTTTACCTTCTCGCCCCTACTGAACCATTGGGCGATAACACCGGTTGTCCACAGATTTACTGTCTCATTCTTTATTCTAACAGGTATTATGCCGAACCACTTATAGCCACGCCTACTCATCAGTTTAAACGGGTCTATCGCTACGGTCGCCTCTACCACTATTCCTTTTTCAACAAGGTGAGAGTCCAAGGTCTGATTTTACCTCATAACAATTGTATTACATTGAAAAATTCTATTTGAAGGATATTAATGATTATCTAAGAATACGTAGAATTAGCTATGATTGCAATTGCTTTCGCAAACAATTGTTTCAGATACTCAACTAGATCATGTGGCTCAACATACCCCTCAGCTCCGGCGGATAATGGTGAATATCTTCCCCTTAGACCACTATGTTCTATCGGGTTGTCAACGCATTTCTCATCGGATGCTATATTGTTTAATGCATTGTAGAGTTTTATCTCGGTACAGCAAGCATGACAATATTTTAGGCCAAGATCACCGGCTGCTCTCCATATATCGATTACTATGAAGGGCTTATGATACTTATTCCAAAACCACTGCGCGTATCTCTCGATTATACTATAGTTTCCGCCATGCCCATTGACAATAATATATCCTTTTATTCGGAGCCTCCTTTCCAGCGATTCAATAATATCTGATATGAACTCATAATATGTTTGGAGCTTTATCGATATTGTTCCAGGCCATTCCAGCCACTCTATTGATGAACCATAGGGAAGTACTGGTAAAAGGAGCACCTTGTAGTTATCCGGTTCTTTACCAATACTGTGTATCAATAGTTTGGCTAACTTATCGGCGATAAAAGTATCGACACCAAACGGTAGCTTGTTAAAATGATACTCTGTGCTTCCGAGAGGCAGCACTACTATATATTCATATTTTTCATCAACCATGGTTGCTGAGGACAGATCAATTACATCCATGTATGAACACCATACAGTATTAATATTATGTCCTGGCCCCAAGTATTTGCCTGCCGAGCTCCCATATTAGTGCTTTGATCTGCTCAGGATACTTGTCACAGATTCTAGGAAAGCATCGGCAGAAACTATCTACTGCTGATGTAGGGGTCTCAGCATATCTGATGTGAGGGGCTATGTTCCAGGTCAGTGCATCGAGCCTATAGAGGGGTATTCCTGAATGTTGTTTGACAGTCTCCCATGCCCTAACAAGCAGTTTTGAGTATTTTACAGATATTAGTTCCGAGACGCATTTTTCCATACTGTAATTACATCCTTTTACGACTCCTGAGCTAAGAGATATGAAGGCGTTCCTCCTATCAATGGGCATGCCTATATCTCCGGAAACCTTTCTTCCAAGAGCCTTACAGATATACCAGTACATCTTGGATGCAAAGACTATTGTCTTGCTGGTTTCTCTTGAACCAGTAATCTCGGCTAAATCTCTGGCTAGCCTAGCTATGTCATCGGCGTACCGGAACGGATTGACCATTATCTCAACACAGATGTTTGAACGATAGTATTTCTCTAGCCTAGCATACTTGTTGTGTAGAGATAATTTATTGAACCTGGAGAAACCAAGGAATTCCCTATGGAGAGCTAATAGATCACTGCATTTAAGCTTCCCCGACACCAATGGTCTCTTGGCTAGTAAGAAATCAGCGAATTCGCTCCAATAGTCTTCGCCTTTACCAGTCAAGAAATAACTTATGAGTGCATTAGCTACAACCATATTAGCAACGATATTTGCTGGGATCTTCCTTGATAGTTCTCTTAGAGCTATATACTGCCTATCATGTTCTTCGATCAAATCAATTATTTCAAGGATCCCGGGAATAGATCTGAGAAATACACCTACTTCTCTACATCTTTTGATATCTATCCTGTACATTCCTGGTCATCATTCAAGATGATATATTAACCGTTTAAAATACTAATTGAGTACCAAGCTACAGGTGATACGTACTTGAAGGGATACATAGTATTGATACTTAAGAAAGGAGATAATATCGGTAGCCTCAAGGATTCAAAAGAGATACTCGTGCTGAACATAGACAACGGTGAATCTACTACCATAGATAACAAATACTCTGACAAAGGAATAGATTTCCTCGAGGAGCTATTCGATGAATATGATCCCTCGCTAATATTTATATCAAACATAGACGATGAGACACGGTTCAAGATAGAGGAAAACGGGGTCAAAGTCATTGAGACAGGCCATCGAGATATTAAGGGATTACGAGAAGAGCTATTTCTCTACTAAACAACGATTACGCAGCTCTTAGTATTATTGGCGCGTTGTTGTTCTAAAACCATTTATTTCATTAAAACATAGTTATTACAGGTGCTAGTTCTTGCTGAAATTTCCAGAAAGCTTCATATTCGGAGTCTCCGCTTCAGCATATCAGATAGAAGGAAACAACAAATATTCTGACTGGTGGCTCTTCGAAGAAATGGGCAAACTACCATATAAATCCGGCAAAGCAACCGATCACTGGAATAGATATCAGGAAGACGTAGAGCTATTGGCGGATCTTGGAGTTGATATGTATAGGTTCTCGATAGAGTGGAGCCGAATCTATCCAGACAAAGACTACGTCAACTATGAGGCTTTATCCCGATACAGGGAAATAGTTGATCTACTGAGAGACCATGGAATAGAGCCTATGATAACGCTCCACCACTTTACCAATCCTATCTGGTTCTACAAACTAGGTGGTTGGGAGAAACGAGAGAACATAGACTACTTCATTAGCTATGTAGAGACCATTGCCAACGAATTCTCGGACGTAAAGTACTGGCTTGTCTTTAACGAGCCAATAGTATATATGTTGGAGAGCTATATCGAGGGGCACTGGCCTCCTATGAAGAAAAACCTCTTCATAGCGGAACAAGTAGCCGCTAATATGGCTTACGCGTATGGAAGAGCCTATGAAATACTACACGATATAGGCAAGGTAAGCATAGCCAAGAACATGGTTTACTTTGAGCCATACAGTGATAAGGATAAAGATGTACAGGCCTGTCTGAAGGCTGAACAAATGTTCAACTGGAGCTTCATCGACGGAATACTCTCCGGCAAACTCAGAATAATAAGGAAGGAATATGATATACCGGAGTCGAAACTTGACTTCATAGGGCTAAACTACTATACTGGTATGAAGGTAAAATATACTCTGAACCCACTGAAACTTCATCTTGACGTAGAGCCCATACAGACGGACAAATGCACACTCATGGGCTACTGTATCTATCCCAGAGGGCTATACGAAGTCCTCAGGAAGACGTGGAACAGGTATGGTTTACAGATTATTATAACGGAAAACGGGGTTGCTATGGAAAACGATGAGGATAGAATATTATCGATTGTGAGGCACCTACAATACACGCATAAAGCTTTGAGCGAGGGCGTCGATGTTAATGGCTACTTCTATTGGAGCATTCTCGACAACTTTGAATGGGATAAAGGTTACGATAAAAGATTCGGCCTAGTAGAAGTCGATTATACCACGTTCAAACGCAAGCCCAGAAAAAGCTTCTACGCATACAAGGAGATAATCAAAAACAGGGGCATCCCTAACGATCTACTTGAGAAATATGGGGAAAGAATATCATAGGATATTCTTATAAGTTTTTGAATACATCTAGCTTATATTAGGCAATACAGTGTTGCCAATAATCTCTACAATTTTATCGGAGGAGGCGGTATACTATGTGTGCAGGCTCATACGTTTCGGACGACGAGCTCCAGAAAGCCCTCGAGAAAAAATCCGAGAAAACCACGAGTGAGAAACAGCGCTGGATACAGCGTATGCTGAGAAGCGCCAAGCACCACCACAAGATATGCCCGTACTATGACAAGAAAACAGGAATGTGCTTCATAGCACTAGGCGAGAAATGCGACCGTGACGGTAGATATGATAATTGCCCAAGATTCCTCAAATTCCTCGAAGAAAAATACGAGTACTACAAGTCTAGGAATCTCCCATTACCAGTGGACTTTGCCGACATCGTTATTGCTCCATTCTGAGTTTTTTAAACATGTTTTAAATAACCACTCTAACAATTATTCTCAATTAAGACAATAAGATAACACATGGAAAGGTGCTCTAGCTTGTCCGAGCATTCTGAGAGTAAACCCGAGACAAAAATGTATTCGATCAAAGACCTGGACAAGATATGGATCGAGTACGATAAACAGAACGACATACTATACATCAACTTTGGATACGACATAGAGGAGGCGGACGAGGAGTTCCTAAGTAAGGATGAAGACATAATAGTGAGGATAAAGGATGGACGCGTAGTATCTATTATGATTATGAACTTCAGTGGGAAAACCGGAATAATGATCTATTAGCGCTCGATATAATGTACTACTATCAGTCGCTTATCAAACGATCCTATTTTAGAGAACAACCCAACGGGATCAGTATCGCCGTAAGCATGGATATCTATGTAGATCTTGTCACCATTATAGCTTACAAGAAGAATAGAATCATCCAGTATGAGGAAAAGCGTTGAAACAAAACCATTGGTCTTCAAATACCTCCTCGGCTTAAGCTTTTCGAGGAGCTTATCGGAGAACTCATCAAAATTACTAATCCTCTGCTTGATTTCCACCATTAAGTGACGCAACCATCAACACCAAGCCATAGAATTGTGGTGCGGGGGGTGGGATTTGAACCCACGCAGGCCTACGCCACCGGGTCCTCAACCCGGCCCCTTTGACCTAGCTCGGGCACCCCCGCGCATACCCTAGGTAAAAGTAATTTCACAACTAGTGTTTATATTCATAACGGAAAACATCAGCTTGAAATTGATATAAATAAATAAGGGGCACGTTAAACTTATTTCTAGACTAGACGCCGGGGTGCC
>JALWQP010000014.1 GCA_027083045.1 Desulfurococcales archaeon | reverse complement strand
ACAACTGTATATAAGGGGATAAAATAATCGATGATGAAAATGGGAACTATCGAAATGCAAGACATCAACAAGTGTTTAGAAGCTATCGGATATAATAAATTAACGTCCTTACAGAAGAAAGCCTTCAACATGATATATAACAATAAAATTTCAACCATAATAGTTGCCCCAACAGGTTCCGGAAAAACCGAGGCGGCAATGATACCTGTCCTATATGATATCATGGTTAGTAAAAGAAATCCAATATCAGCCGTATACATCACACCACTACGAGCTCTAAATAGAGATATCACCTTAAGACTAAAGAGATTAGGAGAGTGCTTTGGTGTAAATGTTGAACTTAGACATGGGGATACACCATATAGTATGAGAAAAAAGATAACAAGAACGCCGCCCCATGTACTTATCACGACACCCGAGACATTCACATATATAGTCTTAAATGAAACTCTTAGAAAGCATTTGAGAAATCTGCGCTACATAATCATCGATGAATTAAGGGATCTTATAGAAAGTAAAAGAGGAGTTTTGCTTTTATCACTAATTTACTTTCTTCAAAAACTAGGAGTAATAAGCAAGGATATTGTAAAAATAGGATTAACAGCAACACTTGTGAGAGAAAATGATGCTCGACAATTGCTCGAGGGTAATATGATACCGATAAAAACATGTGCTATAAGAGAAAAGGGTTTAAGACGACTTGATATGGATTTGTATGTACCAAAGTGTGATGAGTTATGTGAAAAAATAAGCAAAATCACATATGATAAACAATTATCAGCTAGAATAGCCGTTATATTAAGACTGGTAAAGAAATATCGTCATGTCTTAATATTCGTCAATACTCGTTCGTTATCTGAAAAATTATCATATATGCTTGACAAAATATCAAATATTCTCGGATTAGATATAAGGATCGGCGTACACCACGGCAGTTTATCACGGAAACACAGGCTCGAAATAGAGGACAAATTTCGTTGTGGAAATCTAGATGCTTTAGTAGCAACATCAAGTATGGAATTAGGGATCGATATAGGTTTAGTCAACTATGTCATACAGTATATGTCACCAAGACAGACAATTAGACTTGTACAGAGGATTGGTAGAAGCGGGCATAAGCTCTACGGTGTTGGCAAAGGATGTATTATTCCACTCGACAATCCATTAGAGATCCTTGAATCATATATTCTCATTAAAAGAGCTGAGAAAAATATTCTTGAGCGGGAAAACATTATTTACAATCCTCTAGATGTTCTAGCTTATGTCATATCGGTTCTATCACTGATTAAGTCTAATGGTATCAGATTATCAGAATTATATGAACTAATAATTAGTTATCCACTTTTTGATGATCTAAATTATACTGAATTTGAGAAGGTAATTGAATACTTAGAGTATTCTAGGATAATACGCGTACGTGATTCACGTATATATCCTACGAGAAAAACAAGACTATACATATATAAAACAAGTATGATTCCTGAAACACGTGATATACCTGTAGTAGAAGTTTCAACAGGTAATAGAGTAGGTGTTCTGAATGAAGAATATGTTCTAATAAATATTAACCCTGGGGATCCTATTGTTCTTGGAGGAAAACTCTGGAAAGTTGTGGAGTACGATAAGGATTCGCATAAATTGTATGTAGAGAGAGTTGAAGCTGAAGCACCACCGATTATTCCTCATTGGGAAGGCGAAAACATTCCTGTAGATTATGATGTGGCGAGATATGTTGGCGCGATCATTAGAATGATCGCAACTGATAAAACTCATGGTTATCCTGAACACGTACAAAATGCTGTAAAAGAACTTGCTACTGATCCAGATAGAATGTTTAGTGATAAGAGAGTAATGGTCGAGTATATCCGGGGTAAAGGCCTTATTGTCGTATATTTGACAGGAGGTACACGGATCAACAATCTTCTTAAGGAAATACTTAGATTTCATATAAAGCTTCGTTATCCAATATACAAGATAAACGCTTATTCAACTCCATATTATATCGTTTTTCAATCATATAATCTTCCTCTTGATGCTAGAGTCTATGATCTAATATATCAACTAATAATTAATCTGTACCATTTGGTTTCTGACGACATAAGATCAATAATTAGAAAAACATCTTATTATTACTGGAGGATCTACCAGGTGGGACAAAGATTTGGTGCAATTGATCCTGCAGCAGACAGGATAACCCGCAATTTACTTGATAGGCTCGGAGAGACTATAATTGGAGATGAAGCATTAAATGAGGTTTTAACCAAAGACTTCGATCTAAGAGGGTTAATAAGTATCGCTAAAAGGATCGAGCGAGGACGGATAAGCGTCGTTAAGGTGATTAGTCAGTCAATTGATGATAGCATGTTGAAGAAAGTTGTAAAACACGTTCCTATATTGGCCGAAAACATCGGAGTAGTGGATTATAATGCCTATAAAGATAGGATTCTCTCACGCAAAATAAAACTGATATGTATTAACTGTGGGTACACAATAGACGGCAGAGTTAAAGACCTAATCAACAAGGAAACATTCAGTTGCCCTCGATGTGGTCTTAGAACCTTAGCTCCCCTAAAGATTTTGGACGATAAAACTCTAAGGAGCCTAGAGAAATGGAAGAAAGGGCATCGTCTCAGACGGGATGAGAGAAAAATTATTGATGATCTAAAGAAGCGAGCTCTTCTTCTGGCATATTACGGAAGGACAGCCCTTATATTACTAGCTTCTCCAGGTGTGGGTGTCACCGAAGCAATTAAGATCTTGAGGAGGGCGTCAAGTGAAGATGAGATGTATAAATTGATATATGAGAGTGAGAAGAATTATTTAAAGATCAAGAAGTTCCTTGGAAAGAAATAATGCTTGGATAGTTGCGCATGCTTAAACGTTATCGACTATGCCATACTCCTTGAAGGCCTTTATTAATTCATCACTGTGTCTTCTGGATGTTCTCTTCCATATTGCTGGGTCACCTGTTATTAATGGAAGTACAACTCTTTCTACGAGTACCTCTGCTACGGGGCAAACATCTATACATATTTTACACCTGTTACATCGATCGCCGAAGACGGCTCCATGATTTCTAAGCATAATATTATTTCTAGGGCACCATAGGATACAGCTTCCACATTTAGTGCATCCATAGATCCTGTAGATAGCTTTCAAGATATCCGCTATCTCTTCAAGACTATCCTCAAGCTTCTTATTCACAATTATTATATTTCTTGAAATTAACGCATGTACATCATTTATGTTGATACTTATTGCTGGTTTATCTTCATCGCTCTTCATTGCTACATTAGGTGTAATTGTCTTCAGCGAATAAGTAATTCGTTCAATCATGTTTTTCCGTAGAATGTTGTTGTCGAAGTCTATCTCGGTCTCCATATCATTCTTCTTTACTCTGCACGGGGCTAGCCTTATTTCCGAGAACTTTAATCTGAGGGTGTATTCTTTTTTCCAATCTATTTCATAGCCAGGTATATGTTTGGTAAGTCTTTGCTTAGCGACGGCCGGTGTTAACCATCTCCACAGCCCTAGGGTTATCCATTCTTTTGGTTGTTGTAGTTTTTCTCTCCAATATTCCAGCTCTTCGATCCATTTATTCCATAGTTCAGGATAGGTTTTCTCTACCTCTTTGAACTCCGCTAACGTGCTTGAGGGACATAAGAAGCATCCCAGCCTCTCGAATCCTTTATCATATAAGGGATTGTATGGAAGATTGTTTTTCTTTATATAAAGCCATTCCAGTAACTGGTTCCATTCTTGAATAGGGGTGGCACTGATCAGATGGGGTATCCAGCGGTTTCTCCATATGATAGGACTTTTTGCACGATCAATTGATTCGAATGCGCGCTGACCTACTATGTTTAGTGCTTTTCGAGGCCATTTCTTCCTAGCGGTTCTTGCTAATGGAACTAGCTTGGTTATCTTGCAACACCAGCGATAGTCTTTGCCTGGAGGGCCAAATATCTTTAAAGCTTTCCAGAAGATATTCCCGGCTGACGCTATAGTTAGCTTCAAGCCGTATTTTTGGGAGACATATTCTACATTCTTTATTGTATCAGGAAGTTCTAGTCCTGTATCATTAAATAGTAGTTCTGCGTCGCCAAGAGCTTTTAATGTGAGATATAGCGCTATTAGGCTATCTTTTCCACCCGAATAAGAAACCACTATAGGGCCTCCATATATCATATACAGTTTCCTAAGTAGCTTGACGGATTTGTCTTCATAGTACTGTAGACCATATTCATTATGTTTTATAACAGTATTGAGATCCGCTGGTTTCCCGCTTGTTTCCACAGGGTGTTTTCTCCTCTTAAAGATCTTAATTACCTGTACTCCTTCGCTGGTAATTTCTCCTATACCTATAACCTCGTCCCTATTATTGATGATCACTACTTGTTTTGAAGTAGTAGAGGGGGTTGTACGAATGATCTTTCCGCGAGGTATGCGGGTATTAATTCTGACAAAATCGACTATGCCTTGATTATATAATATGTTTGCACCAGCAAATGTTAAACGAAACCTCCACTTATCCCTAAAGGGATCATAATATAATTGGCCCATAACATTGCCGGAAGAAACAACCTCCCACATCTGATCCCAATGTGGAACCTTATTGAAAAGAATGAGCATATTTTTGAATAAGACATCATAGATTCGTAAATCATTAAACTCATAAAATATTGCTGCTTGGAGCTTCTTTAAATCCTGGTCAAAAGCTGGTCTTGCATCACCGGGCTCAGTTAATCTCAGGATGAAGAATAAGTCTTCTTGGCCTGGTAGGGGCTTTATTATTGGGATATTATAGTCTGGATCCCAATATATCTTAGTCGTCTTGGGCCATAATTTCTTCATTGTTATCAGTCCTAGGCTCGTTAATAGTTTCGGTTATCTCACCTATCAATATATTCTTAGACTCTTATGGGTGGTTGTATTGAGCAATATTATTAGTTTTATTCAGGGAATAATAGTGAACGTGACCATTGTTGCTTGGGTTATATTTTTCCTGACTTGGGTTATCGGATGGGCTATAAGAGGATTACCCATTCCATTTATGAGAATTAAGAGAACAGGGGAGCGATTTATAGAAGATGCAGTGTGGGCAGCGTTCTGGCTAGCAATGGGGACAACGGTGTTCGCACTGATCGCATACATAGCGAATACTTTCTATCAGCCATTACCAGCTCCACCCACTATATGAATGGATTGCTCTAATTTCCTAGTGGGTTCATATTTTGGGTGTGGGATTATGATCATTAATGATGTAATCGTTATAGCGTATTATTTGTCAGTACTAGGATACTATCTAGGTGTTTTGATATACATGTTGCCAATACCTTTCTATGGTCTCAAGAAATGGGCGCCGCAGCTTATGATTGATAGTATTTTTTCAGCCATACTCATCTTCTCATATACAGCGATATTATACATAATCAGATATATCTCAAGAATCATTGGCACTGATTGGAATGCTTTCTATCTATGGAGTGCCAAAGAAATAGGAGCTATTGCGGGAACAATGGCCTCGCTAAGACTTATAGGTTCAGCCCTCGCAAGTATGAACCTAAAATTTATCTCGAGCTCTATTATTTCGCCGTTAATTTCCTCACTAACATATCTTCTGATATTCTTTATAACATTAACAACTCTCTTAACTGCCCTTAGAATATATGCTCCTACTCTTATCGCTATAGGTTTACTTCTTCACTCGATACCATTTCGTCTTTCGCGATCTGCAGGGGCTATGATAATCTCCACGGTCATAATATTTTCGATAGCCGCCCCCCTTATGCCCGCATTTATAGAGACCATCACCCCGTCAATACCTCAGCAGATACAGTATAGTTTGAACCTGTTATCATCTAAGATTACTATTAAGGACATAGTTGGACGCCCCGTCCCGTACGCTGTAATAAAAATATATAATAAGGGAGGCGAGCTTTTGGCAAGGTACTTAGCGGGACCTAACGGAGAAATCTATGTGAGTGCCGATAAAGGCATACCTAATGGCACAGTGTATTGGAATATTGTTTATGGGCCATATAACTATACAGTTCTAATGAATGCAAGCCAATATACGTGGATAAATAGAACGTATTGTTCAGCTCATATATCCTTACCTGACGTGGTTATCGTGTCGGAGTACGTCTTCATAAAATTACCGACTAATTCGCGTGTCAGTATATCCTATCATAATAGCTCTAGTCTTACCGTGAATATAACCGGTTATGAGAAATCAACATTCTATATTGTATATCCAAGCAGTATCGCTGTGAATATCACTGTGGGAAGCAATACTACATTACTCGCAACATACAGTTATCGATGGTACAACATATCATTCATTATTAGGAAATACGATCTTCATGGGAACACATGTTTGAGTATCAGTACAAGCAAATGGATATATACGGGTCCTCCCAATGTAGCTGAGTACCCATTTGTTAATCATATAGTAAAAGAAAAGATCTCGTCGCCTAGTATGCTCATTACGCCTATTACTCAGTTCATATATGCGGTATTCATAGGGCCTATGGTGTATGTTGCGGTTCTATTATCATCTTCATATGCTCTTGCAAGACTCCTTGGAGGAGCTGAGCCCAGAATTGCTAGACTTATAGTGACGGGAGTATAGGGTGTATAGGATGAGGATCGAGCATGTATTATTGATAATGGCGTTCATTATGCTTGTTATATCACGGAATTCGATATCACTAGTGTTCTTCTTGCTGGTACTTCTGATGTATTTAGTAATATGGAGGTTAAAAAATAATGCTAAAAAAGACAGTGTATAATTTAATCAAGCATTTGATCGGAGATAATATAGAAATAGAGATCAATAACTCTTATCTAATAACCAAGGCTGGTGGAAAGGTAGTTGTTCAGAAGTTTTTGATTGCTGATAATGTAGAATATGGTTTTAATGAACTCGATGAGCATGAAATATTAAAATTAATGGATAACTATGCTTCTTTGCTTGAAAGTCTGCCTTCCGGAATAGAGATAATTGTTCTAAAGAGAGAAAAAGATCTTGTTAAGCTAATGAAGAGAATAAGTAATGAAATGATGAACACAAGAGCTAAACTCGACATACTCGAAGAACCTCATCTCAGAGCAAGACTATTATCTCGCCTGAAAGTCTTAGAGGAACTATACAGGATGATAATAACTTCTAATACTGTTGCTAGGATTCAGTTATTATTTAAGCTAAGGGCCGAGTCCATCGATATTGCTGATGCGATGGCAAAGATTAGACAACAGGAAGAACTCGTTTCTTCGGTATTTAATAATTATTTCAGAATAAAGTTGCGGCCACTAAGTTCGTCCGAAATAAGAAACCTGATAGCATATCATTTAGGAATGACTACTGATTTCAGAAAACGCTCAATAATTTTAGAACATAGTAGGCTTCAAGCTCTTACACCGATCAGAAGGCATGCACCAATATTGTCGGATTCGGAGGAAACGATTGTACTAGGCTATGACATTGATTCCGATCTGCCGGTTGGTGTTAGTATAAAGAGTCTCTTTAAGCACATGGCTATACTGGGACCTACGGGAAAAGGAAAAACAACTCTTCTTGCAACAATAATTGAGAATATGATATCACTGTTTAAACTAAAAATAGTGGCCTTGGATTTCAAAGGCGATCTGGCTCGATACATTAATGAGAAAATTATTGATATTGTGAATCCTAATATATATCCTATAAATATATTAAAGAAGCCACAATGGCTTAAGCTTATTGATTGGGGAATAATTGTTAGAGATGTTCTTGAAAACATAGTGGGGCTCAACACGAAAAGTATTGCTGAAATATTAACGCTTATTAGCAAAAATATAGGGGTTTCCGAGCCGGAGAAAATTCTGATGGATCCTCATTTATCGAAGCTTTCTCCTGTTATTGATCTATTGGTCAGTAATCCAAACTATAATGAGTTATATAGAGTATTGAAAGGTAGAAACATATTATTTAACATATCAAGCCACGGAACAATGTTCCAAAACACCTATGCAGGATTACTACTAGGCATGTGTTCCGACATACTGCTCCAGGAAAACGCCAGCGATGACAAGACAAAATCAAACAATACCACAGAGCTGATAGGTAATGTTATCACGGTAGATGAGGCATGGAGAATTTCACGACTGGAAAGCCTTAAACGACTTATAAAAGAGGGAAGAAGTAGAAAAGTATCGATAATTCTTGCAACACAAAATCCTAGCGACATACCTAGGGAACTCTATGAGAACATTCAAACAGTTATAGTTTTTGGCTCTCCTAACCAGGAGTATCAAGATCAGATACGTAAACTGTTGGGAATACCACAGAAGATAACACGTAGGCTCTCATATCTAGGGGTTGGCGAGGCACTAGTTGTCAATACGGAAGCCCGGAAACCGATCATAGTAAAGATTAAGCCTCCTCAGGGACTAAGACATAAAGGGATGGCCTCGTAGAAAGGCGATGATGTGAGGCGGGCTTTACCGAAGAAAAGATGGGGAGTGCGGTCGTATCTGAGCACGGCAGGAAATATTTTATAAAGATGCTTCCTAGAAAACTCCATTGAACCACATTAAAGCAGAGGTGGAAAGATATGGGTGGTAGACAGCGTACAAGCCTGTTTATGACCAAGGAAAAGACCACTGAGAGGATGAGTAGGGAACTAGCTAAGTCGAAGAAGACGGGCAAACAAAGGAGGAAATAATGTTTTCTCTTGAAATAGCTCTGCCGTCAAGCGTTGTTTCTATAGAACACGGTCTTTTACTCCGTACATTAAAAATTTA
>JALWQP010000013.1 GCA_027083045.1 Desulfurococcales archaeon | reverse complement strand
CTGCTCCGTTCGGCCCCAGTATCTGTACTACTCCATAGTTTTCGATGACTAGGTCTAGATCCCTGATTAATTCTTCACCATCGTATCCAGTCGTAACGCCGATTAACTCTATTCTAGGCACAGTCAATATTTATCTACCCCTAAACACTACATTCTATGCACGGCTAAAGATAAAGATAACATTGACTGTGCACAGGGGATAATATGAGGTTCGCCCCAGTATTAATTTTGCTAATTATACTTCTTCCTACAACCATGGCATTAAAGCCCGTATGGGCTGAACGAAACAATGGTTTACTTGTAGTAACTACATTTGATAATCTAAAATACGATATTAAACAACTCCTAGCCCCCGGAGATAGGGTTGTAAGTCTTGTGCCTCCGGGAGTAGATCCGCATAGCTATAGTTTGAGGCCACAAGACATCGAGTTGTTGGAGAAGGCCGATCTTATTGTATCTACTGGTCATGTAGCCTTCGAGAAACAAATAGAGAAAATGGTTAAGGAAGGAATTATAAAGGCAGAACTGATCGAGATACCGGATATCCCGGGTATTAAGGTACTAGATAACCCTGTAACAGGGGAGCCTAATCTACATATGCCAATCTATGATCCATATAACTATATTGTATTCATCTCTAGGCTGGCTCATATAATGGCTTCTCTAAGACCAAGCATGAAGAACGTGTATATCGAGAGGGAAATACAAGTAATCAACAAAGTGGCCGAGATAATATCGGGTACTAGGAGAATAACAGGTATTGGTGTAGGGGAAGCACCACCTGTACAATACGCTGTCGAGTGGACGGGTCTCAAGATAAAATATCTTGCCATGATCCAACCCGGAGTACCTGCACCTCCACTGCTTCTCAAACAAATCAATGAGCAGGCCGAACAACACAAGATAGATTACGTCGTAGTTATAGAGAACAGTACAAATCCAGCCCACAAACTCCTCATTAACTTAGCGGAAAAGTATGGTTTGAAAACAATAGTTGTTCCTAGCCCGACGTCCCCCTCGAGTATCCTCGATAAGCTCGAGTATATTGTCAGGGAGATCAATTCCACCGTTACTTTAAACTCCCCAGTTAGCCAGACGAGCGGCCACAGCGAACAACCCCTAACTACTCAGGCAACACTACTGCTCGGCCTATGCACTGGCTTCGCAACAGCATTCTATGTCTTAAAGAGGGAGAAGAAATGAGGCTCGAACTACTGCTAGTTATTCTGATCAGCGTATATGCTGTCATTCTCTCGATAACGACTAGTTGGGTATGGGTAGCCGTGATGGCTTCATCTGCATTAACGCTAGGGGCGATAAGCGCGCTTGTTGGTGCTCGGAAGCTCTTCTTCCTTGCTGGTGCAGCGCCTCATAGTGGTTTACTTGCGGTTCTCGTAGCTATTCCTCTAGCATATATGACCGGCTACGATCCGGTAGTGATAGCCTCGCTTGTGGGAGTACTACTAGTATACATGGTTGGCTACGCTATACATCGTGGCCATGACCCGGACGTATCCACCTCCGTATTCATAGCTTTCTCTGCTTCCCTCAGCGTTATTCTCGCTTATTATGTCCTCACAAATTATCCCGTACAGACAGATATATCGGCGATCATACTAGGTGATCCACTGCTGGCAACGCCGACGGAAGCGTTATTCATGACGGGTTTATCTATTGTTTCATTTATCATTGTCTGGACAACATATAAGGAACAGGTTAGCATCGGAATAGATCGTGACTCGGCCCGATTGGCGGGAATAAAGGTCTGGGTATACGACCTAATAGTCTTCACGCTTCTAGGCCTAGCTGCCGCCGCCCTGCTTAGAATCATAGGTTTTATCTTGGAGCATGTACTCATATTGATACCGGTAAGCATAGCATTGACTGCCTCGAAGTCATCGGGGAAAGCATTCACGATATCGATACTATCAGCATTAACAGCTGGTCTGCTCGGCCTCAATATAGCCCTCGTCCTCAATCTACCGCCGAGCGGTGTGACTGGAGCTGTTCTCCTCGCTTATTATCTACTTTCACTACTTGGGAGAGGAGGGAAATGACCATGAAGAGAAGGTTCGGGATAAGCATACCTTCAAATCTAGCGGATAAGCTCGACCAGTTGTCCGAGAAGCTAGGATGCGATAGGAGCAGGATCGTGAAAATGGCTATAGAGAATATTGTG
>JALWQP010000012.1 GCA_027083045.1 Desulfurococcales archaeon | reverse complement strand
TGTTGGGAGCTTCTATTGGATTAGGTCTTGCGGGTCTTGGCAGAGCCTCCATGATCATACTGGTTATCAATCTCCTACTCGACACAGTGTTTTCTAGGAGGTACTTGTTCTTCTTGGGGACGATTTTGTCGAGTCTTGTGACATATTATGTTCTTGGTTACACGATCGGTGTTCAGGGGTATATTGGCCGTTTAGCTCAATATGTCTCTCGAGGACAATATGAGCTCATGGGGGTCCATATTGTCCTTCTATTCGTCGTCCTTGTACTAACGATCTTCAAGCATCCTTGGTTCCACGACTCAAGAATAGCCCATTATTTTAATGAGAACCAGCAGGCCTTCCCGGCAATACTCTTCATGGCTTTGCTTGTGGCTGCGGCCATCTACATTGCAGTGGGGAATGAGGCTTTGGCAAATAAGTTGGCGGAGCTCGGCTACTACAGCCTAGTGATCGCTGTGTTGCTTGCACTAGCTGGTCTGAGGGAGTCTTCACCAGGTGAGGTTGAGGCCGGGGATAAAACTAAGTATTCTGAGGAGCGCTAAGCCGATCATTTCAAGTAATACAAGGATCCTCAGTCCCCTACCCATCCCTGAGACTGTGTAGCCGGCTAGTAATGGTAACGGTGTGTTCAACAATAATCTATAGTACATTATATTGTATGGTATGAGAGTAGTGATCAGGGAAAGGCCTGTTGCGACAAGTATGAGTGGGTGAACCACAAAGACACCGGGAAGGGCTAAGATGTAGAACAGTGTGTTATCCAGTGATCCGCCAGTATAGAGTGTTGTGTAAAAGTGTAGAGCATCACTAAAACTCATAAGACTCGAGGAACGAGACATTGCCGTTACTACTCTTGCTGAGGAGTATAGTCCGAAAACCGCTGTCTTTAGGAGATCGAGAGGGACGGCTACAGCCAGATATAGCGTTATCATCATCCACCTCCAGCCCAGACTCTCTTTTCTCCTCCATGCCCTGATAGCTGTGGCCAGCGCGTAGGCCCCGAGTATTATGGTGTATTGTGTCCATGTCCACTCGTGGAGGAGCATTGTTGTGCCTAGGAGGGCCAGGCCTGCGGCACACACGGTCTTCTCTTCGCCTAGGATCATTGATAATGCTATGAATGTTATTGATAATGTGAATAGATCTGCCTGGAACCCACCATAAGCGTAGCTCGTGAGGATCGGGGATGACGCGGCCATGAGGGCTGCATAGCCCGCGGCCCTCTTATTTATTGCTCTTCTCGCTAAGAGGTATGTTGACAACGTATATAGGGGGAATAGGATGATATCTTGTAGGGCTGATACTGTTGATGGGCTTGCACCACTAATTATCATGGCGGTGTAGAGTAACAGTATGTAGAGTGGTCTGTCACTATGAGCTAGCATGACCTGGCCTACACCGTTTTGGAGCGCCTCTTTTAACCAGTTATAATAATATATATAATCTGTAGTGATCGGCCTCCCAGCCGGGTTGATGCTGGGAATGAAAGGCATAACCGCTAGGAATAGGGAGAGGGAGAGCGAAAACAATAGGAGGAGCCTACCCTTATCCTCGGCTCTCCCGGGCCATATACGTCCGTGTAGCCAGCCATATATTTTCCCAGGAAGCTCGTCTAAGCCTAATGTACGGGCTAGCACTAGGTATAGTGATATTAGGGCTGTGGCGGTGATACTTGCCGGGATCAGGGGCCAGGAATAATAGTTTATTATCAGGTTGAGCCAGACCGGAGTTGTGGCTATGGGATAGTAGCCGGTAATTATTCTTGACAGGACGTAGAATACCTTATATGCTCCTAATCCGCCGAGCAAACCTATTATGCCATACGTTACTGGTGTTGATCCCCATTTCCTGATTGCTTGGAGCGAGTAGATGAGCAGTGTGATCCATGCCATGATGTATGCTGGAAGAACATGCTGGGTATACACCATTATGAGGCCGGCTATGCCTGTGGGGAGCAATATGAGCACGCAGTTTTTCTTTCTGAGGAGTAGTGAAGCGGATAGCAGGATTATTATCGCTAAGCATATATCCAGTGATGGGCTCCCCGTGTAGCTATATGGCTCCATGACCAGGTAGGTGACCCGTCCAATAGTTATCCATGGGTATATATTTGTAACTGAGGGTGTTGCCTCTACTAGTATAGCTGTCACTATACCGACCGCCAACGCTAATAATACTTGCTTTATATCTTTTTCCATAGTGCATCCTCTGACAACATATGATATCTACCAACAAATCGGCCGAGCTATTGACATAACATTTTTATTATATTCTCTATGAATTATTTTTTGGTACAATTTATTTGATCATGTAGCATATAACAATGTAATAGGTGAGCTAAATCTATGAATAGAGATGTAATTGCTGCAATCATCATTATTGGAGTAGTAGTGGCTGCTGTAGTAATACCGTCACTGATAGGTAATACCCCTAGGTTACTCGCGGCCGTGACTCCTAGCTATGACGACTACTATTATTATGTGACAACAACTGTAACAACACCCGTGACAACAACAGTTACAACGACAATGACCAGTACTGCAACATCCACTGTAACAACAACAGTAACCAACACCACTACAACGACCGTGACTAGCACCGTTACTTCTACCCGGACAGTAACAGAGACCACGACCACTACGGCTACAGAGACAAGCACCGTGACCAAGACGGCAACCACAACAGAGACTACTACTGTGACCAAGACAGTTACAAGCACAGCCACGAGCACCGTAACACAGACGACTACAAGCCCAACATCTGTGACAAAGACCGTAACATCTACGACTACGAAGACGGTCCCCACAACTGTGACCGAGACGAAGATCACCACTACAACCCTGCCGACAACGATCACTAGGACATCCACCAAGACGATCACGAGCACGTCCACAACAACAGCCTATAAGACCGTGACAAGCTACAAGCCAACTACAATCACCAAGACCAGTCCAACCACGGTTACTAAGACGGTCACGCAAGCCAACACGGCGATGATAGCGGCTGTAGGAATAATACTGCTGATAATAGGCCTAGCAGTAGGATATTTTGTAAAGAAGCGCTGATGACTACAGAACATCCAAAATCACGTATTATCTCTTGGAACTTGCCTTGGGAGATTATGGGGCCCGACAGAGAAGCTTGGAGAGTACCGATGGAGCTGTATAAACAATGGATGCTAGCGTCCGGGAATCATTGAGGGCAGGGACTTGGCTGTTCCTAGGAAGCATAACCGTGAGCCTTACAGGCCTCGTCTTCTGGCTTGTTATTAGCCGTTTATCGGGTGCTGGTAGTATTGGTGTGGCGTCGAGTGTTTTCAGCTCTGCTGCTATAGCTGGTGTGCTTGTGTCCGCGGGCGTTAATATCGGTGTCATGAGAGAAGTGGCGGCTAAGGGCCCTGAAGCTGTTCCACCGGGTCTTACGGCCGCTCTTGTTCTCGGAGCCGCAGCATCCCTATTGGTTGCTCCGCTTTGCCTCCTGCTGGGCTTTGGTGGTTGGCTCGTCTTATTGGCGAGCCTCTATGCGGGTCTTAATGTTGTCTTTGTTGTTTTGCTAGGTGTTCTTCAGGGACTTGCCATGTTCCGTAGAGTATTTCTTGTCCAGGTTTTTTCGTCGTTTTCAAAGCTTGTTGTTGGTGTTGGCTTGGCTTTAATGGGCCTAGGTGCTTTGGCGGCTGTGGCTGGCTTCACCCTCTATAGCATTGTTGGTGTTTTCTCAGGGCTCGTTCTTATCACGCCCCTATTCCACCGTAGTTTCGACCCCAGGGTTTTCAGGGAAATCTTGAGGCTTGGCTACGCAAACTACCCCTTTGTGGCCTCCTCCCAGCTCGTCACGGCTTTGGCAGTGTATCTGTTCGCTTTTCTCACAAGCAGCCCTATTGATACTGGTCGCTTATACATATCCCTCATGGTAGCGATAGCCATATCTGGCCTAGCAGGATCAGTTGTTGCGGCCAGTCTACCTATAGGGACGAGGAGCCATAGTGACCCCTACGGGGAGGCCTACAGGCTTGCTTATGGTATAACCCTCCCAGTAGTTGTTGCGGTTATTCCCTTCTCCCCCCAGCTGTTAGGCCTTATAAACCATGACCTAGTGGTAGCGGCCCCTACCTTATCCCTACTCCTAGCCTTTACCCCCAGCCTCGTAATGCTATCCACGATCCAGGCTCGGCTCAACAGATATGGGAGGAAAAGGGACCTTACATTGTTGGGCCTGCTTAGATTAGGCCTCCTCATAGTCCTAGGAGTAGCTTTCTCACGCATTGGAACTATAGGAGTAGCAATAGCTTACACATTATCGACATTTGTACCTACCATTGTTGGGTTAAAACTAGTTCCAGGCGCAGCCAAGACATACGTTGCATATCAAGCTGCACCAATCCTTCCGCTCGCACTAACAATCTTTGGGACGCCACCAGTTCCAGCATCAGCCTTAGCTTTGGCTACAACCCTTGTAGCACAATACTTAACCAGGACGATGATCCCCAGAGACTACATTACAACGATTAATGAGATCATAAACGTGACCCGTTTAATCAATCCGCGAGGGGAGTGAGCGACTTCTACTAATATAATGAAAAACCTTTTTATCACCGCTTTATTGAATCGGAGCCGTCAAGATTACCTTACTATAGCTTTGGGTCTTCTCATCTATTGAAAAGTTCGGACATATATTATGCTCGGTTCTTTTGACCTACCTTTTATTGGCGTCCCTATTATTTCTGCAATATGCATTTTGGTTGTACATTGTCTGTATTATTTCACGCTAGATCACCGGTACTGGGAATATTTGTTGATACACTATGTAAATAGTCAGTAAACACTATACTGAAACTAATATCCTAAAAGCAGTGTTTTGTCCAACTATTTTGAAAACTGATGATGGCTCCATGTATAAATAGAC
The DNA here is from genome assembly GCA_027083045.1 of Desulfurococcales archaeon. Taxonomy (GTDB): domain Archaea; phylum Thermoproteota; class Thermoprotei_A; order Sulfolobales; family Desulfurococcaceae; genus JAADCY01. The sequence continues at coordinate 4,192 of JALWQP010000012.1, read as the reverse complement.
AGGCTTAATTTTCCCTGATACAAAGTATTACTTGGTGAAAGAATTGAAGCTTTACTCCTCCTTGGAGGAGCTTCACAGGATAGCTAGAAGACACCTTGAACATGCTTATGGTAATGGGTTCAAGAAGCATCGAATACATAATGCCGAGAAAATAGGGCGGCATACGGTGATCAGAGTAAAAACACATTTGCGCAGAGATGGCCGGGAACATCTTATTGAGATCTGGCTCAACGAGCATGGAGATCTAATAACAATCATTGAGAGAGATTAGAAACATACAAACTAGGATCTCCCATATTCAATTTACCATATTGGTATTGGATAATATTTTATAAAGAGTATATCTAATATGGATCCAAGATTATGAGAGATGACCGAGCCTTTGACAGGTGCTGGAGATCAAATAAATTGTTGTTCAATATCTAATAGCTGACATATTGGTGGTGTCCATTTGAAATCTAAACATTAAAATACCTCGGAATCCGAGGTATTTTTCTAGGCTGAGACATTGAATCAAGAATGCAGAGTAGCAGTATCTCTCAAGGCTTTATCCATATATATTATTATCACTTTTGCCACAGCCTACTTATTGGACTTTCCATTGATCACAGGATTGTTGCATAAAAGTTACTTCGGCTTGCTTGCTTCTATTAGGATGTTGATGCCGTTCCTAGGCTCTATTGTAGTCCTCAAGATCATCGGAGTATCGCTTATCGATGGCTTAAAGGATCTCGGCTTGAAGCTGGGAAAAATAAAATATATTCCGCTAGGCCTTGCAGTCCCATATATTCTATATGGTCTAGGAGTGGCAATATTATATGTTGCCGGATATATGCCCAAGAACCCCCTGCTGGTCATGATGAGTCTCCCTGGAGTTAGTCCCGCTACCGCGGCAATGATTAGATCTGCTCCTATAATGTACCTGATCATCCAGCTAGTATCAGCATCCATAGCGGGACTAACTATCAACGCAGCGCTGGCCATTGGAGAAGAGACTGGGTGGAGAGGACTAATGTACAGGGCTTTAACGCCCAGGTATGGTCTTATTGTAGCCTCAATAATAACCGGGGTCATATGGGGATTATGGCATGCAGATCTAATAGTTTACCTCAAATACAGCCTCCCACACCACCCAGACATAATAGGGGTCATTACATACACGGCTTTCACAACAGCTTGTTCCTTCATACTCTACATACTAAGACACCGCTCCTCATCACTGCTACCACCAGCCATCATGCATGGAACCCTTAACGCCCTCGGAGGATTGATGATGCTGACCTATCCGGGACTAGACGAAATATATACATTGCCTGTTGGTCTAGTATCAATAATCTCGTTGACCATTATAGGAATTATTATCTACATGTTTCCAGAGAAAAACGAGTGAGCTATAATCATTATACATAGCGATATAGCTATATAACTACATGGTGATAAAGATGAGAGAATATGCAACGATATCAGTTCTTCGAGAATTTAAAGAAATACTTGAGAAAGACAAGAAAGAGAAAGACTGGAGCGAGTATCTTCTCGAGCTATACAGGTACGCGAGTATCTATAAGAAGAGAAAAGCCTTCGAAGAGCTAAGAAGACTGCTTGGCACCGAGGACCTAGAAGCCATAAAAATATCGAGTAAGGAATTCAGGGAAATGTTCAGATTAAGATGAAACTGCTAGATACATCAATAATGATTGATGACCTTAGAAGAGGTGTGTCCGAGGAAGGAGCGATCCGAGAAAAGAGAAAAATAAACGGCTACTCGAATCCGTGTTTGACTTAATGAGAATTGATAATAAAACCATACTGAAGTACTGCGAGTTATACCAGGAACTCAGACGTACTGGAGAAATTATACCTGACGCCGACCTATTAATAACAGCTACAGCCCTTGCAAATAACCTTGAACTAGTCACAAGAGACAAAGACTTCATTAGGCTTCGGAGACTAGGCCTCAAGTTAAGGCTTAGAAAATAGATCCTAGCACTAGTCATTTGAATATATGTATCTCGTAGTTTAATATGGTGTTATAAGTTTGCATAGATACGGTTGTGTGCACCTGGAACAAATAACAATAGCACCAGCTATATAAGATGATATCCAAGATATATTACACGGCGCATAGGTGTTCAACAATGATTCTTATCCCCAGGAGCCTAGGCTTCTGGAACACTATATCTAGGAGAGTATTCAAGGCCGAGTATACAAGGCCAGGCGATGAATCGATAAGAAAAAATATTATCAGTACCCTTAACGAGGAAGAAACAGCAGCCTACATACACATACCTTATTGTACTGGGACATGCTGGTTCTGCCCTTATGCGCGGCACCCGGTATCTAAGAACAACATAGATGAGATCATAGGCAAGTACGTCAAGTACTTGAAGAAAGAAATAAGAACTTATGGTGAGCTTCTTCGGGACAAAAATCTGAGGATAATGGATATCCATGCAGGAGGAGGTACACCCAGCCTTGTCCCTGCAAAATACTGGAGAGAAATAATAGAAGAGATAACATCATCCTTTGATGCAAAACCCTCCATAGCGATTGAGGCGAACCCCGAGGATCTCAAGGATGAAGAGACCGCATACGGACTAGTGGATGCTGGAATAAACGAGTTCAGCCTAGGCTTCCAGTCTTTTCACCCAGAGTTACTCTCAAGGCTGGGCAGGAGGCATAGCGTCGAAGACTCAATAAAAGCATATGATAATCTGAGAAACGCTGGTGCCAAATACATCAATATCGACCTCATGTACATGATCCCGGGGCAGAGTCTTCAGCAGTGGATAGAAGACTTAGAGAAGGCGGCCGGTCTAGGGCCCGATGAGATAACTGCGTATCCAACACTAGTTCTCGAGAATAGTATAGGCTATAAGATGATTAGGGAAGGCAGGCTACCGGAGCAACCGGGTATGAATGTTTTTAAGCAAATGATGTATGCAGCTGAGGATCTATTACCTCGGAGAAACTACATTGGCCTCGAGATATATGGATACAGCAGACATCCAGATTGGAAATACGTTACTGTCAACTATGAAATGGAGGGGCCTCTCCTCGGATTCGGGGCAGGAGCCATGGGATTCACAGGTGCTTACGAGTACCAGAACACATGCTATCCAGAAGCCTATGGAGATCTCTTATCGAGGAATAAACTACCAATCGCGTTCGCTAGATCGGTTAGTCTAGAAGAGCGGGCAATAAGATACACTACATGTAGATTATTCATATGCCGTAGCCTCGACAAGAAGAAGTTTGAATATAAGTTCAACCAATCATTTGAAAAACTTATAGGCAAGACAGGTTTCAAGTGGTTTCTGAAAACCCTTAAACTAACAGGTGATATCAGAGAAGAGGACGATAAGATCTTGCTAACTCGTAAAGGACTGTTAACAGCACACAAGATAACATGGGCATTCGTAATGAATGTCCCGTGTAGAATGGTAGAAGAATGTCTAAAAGAGCCCCTGCCCGAGCGAGTAGTTATTCCTTGACCAATGACTCCTTGATTATCTTCTCTATTTCTTCGAGTCTCTCAATAATGCCCTTCACGTTAATGCCGGACTCATACAGCGCTGGGAGAGACGATAGGATCATCTTTGTTCCGGATGCGGTCTTATCGAGGAAGGCTTCACATATCCTAGCGAATTCCTCCATCCCCTTCTTTGTAGGTGCATAGTAGTAGAGAGTTCTACCGCCCACCTTCTTTTCTTTTCTTGTGACCAGTCCTTCCTCGACTAGATTGTTGAGTACTCTGTATATTGTTCCTATACTTGGTTTACCGAATCTCTTAATAAGCCTTGTGTTGTCGAGGATCTTCTTGTAGATGCCATAGCCGTGGATATTCTTATTACTAATAATAATGCCTAGAACATGTATTCTTAGGGCACTCCTGTACGCCTTCCTCATTGGTGTTCCTCTGTTTCTGGTCTTCATTTGTGGTCACTGGGTAAGATATTTATTTTCTTCTCAAATATATTTTACCCGAATATATTCCGGTGGAATATATTGTTCGGGAGAAAAACAAGGAAAGACCTAATGAAGCTAAGGAACAGGATATTGACAGGCAGTATATTACGCACACTCTTCTGGCTAGCATGGCCGATAATAATCGCGAATATCGTCAATACATCATACAATATAGTGGATGCTTACTGGCTAGGCAAACTCGGGAGACAAGCATTTGGAGCACCAA
>JALWQP010000011.1 GCA_027083045.1 Desulfurococcales archaeon | reverse complement strand
CTATTATACCATTGTTTGCCAGAAATAACATAGCATTCATACAGCAGTTAAGATATCCGGCGCCATGCGTTTACATGGTGGTGTTTCGACGTGGTTTCGAAGAGAGAGATCTTGCGCACATATGTTCCCGTAATAATATTGATTATTGGTCTTTTCATAAACTATAGTATTGCGAGCTCAACACTCGTCATAGGTGATTTCCCGGCTGAAATGCCATTATATTTTAATCTGCCGATGAGGTTTACGCAGGACTATCTGGTGACTGACATAGGGTCTGGAAACTCCGTGCTCATACAGCATGAAGGGTTCTCCTGGGGTGTAGGGTTTGCGGCCACAAGTAATAGTACATCGTTCATACACATTGAACTCTCTGGACCGGATATTTATGCTATTATTGTATGGATAGCCTCGATGATCATATATTATCTCGCTTATAGGCTGATCAGTTCTCGATATGATCTTATAAAAATAATAGTTGCAATTATACTTATCTTATCCTTGATCAGTCTCTACTACTATAATGATTATTATAGCATTCCAATGGTCAAGGCATATAATATCATTAGATTTAAGCCAATAACGGTTGTTAATACTACTCAAACAACAATGTACGTTATAGATCAAGGTATAACATCGGACTCCCTCATCTATATCTCCACTTCAATGCCTGTAAATATAATACTTGCCTATGGCCCGAACCTCGAGCACAGCAAGGTATTGGCTGTGGCGACAACACGGTTTGGCGGATACCTTAAAGCAGTTGAGCCACACAGTGTTCTCGTTATACAGACCCTTAAGGGATTAAAGCCTAGCTTCGTCTATCATCGAGTATATTTTGTATTCATACATGGTCCCGACAGCTTTGTGTTCATAACTCCGGTATTGATGCTGATAGCAGCACTAGCGATTGTCTCACTTTATTCTAGACTCAGCCGTAAAATAGAGGGTAAATCTATGGATAAAAAATCTAGAGAGACCAAATTAGAGACTAGCCAGGGAAAATAGATGCAGTGGATGGCCTCATGGTTTTATGCGGAGAACATTAGGTAGACTATCAGCTCATTCAAGCATTAGCATTGGGATATTTCAATAGCTATGGGGGCCCGTACGTGTTTCTCCCTTGACCACCTCGGCCGACTTGATGGCTCATTGGGAGCTGCATCGATGCCTACCAATGGGAGGCACCTTACGGGGCAGAAGCCGTCATCAGGCAACATGGCAACGACGTCGCACACCCATACAAACGTAGCCACCTAACACATCTAAACTCAAAGCTCCTGAAGTTACCTAAACAAACCTAACAACATACACGCATCACTCGGATAGGTGCGACTATGTAATTGCGAATGTGAGGGAGGCGAAACAAATGAGATGATCCCAACCCGCCGAGTTTAGGTAAGCCTGATTCTTGGGCCACTACCCATTAGTTCGGGGAAGGGGGCCACTAGACTTCAACAATCTGGAGAATATTCTTCCGGCTCAATCTCATCACGGCGAAATACTTGACAGAGATCCTTTTGAGACTCCTATTATCCCCCATGACCATGACCGTTACAAGTCTTGCTCGTGCTTTCTTGAGATTGTATCTCACAAGGTTCTCAGCTATTCTATCTACTCCGTCGGTTATCAGTATTATGTCGCTTAAATCCTTGGATCTCGCTCTCCTTATATCGTTGCAGGCAGTTATGATCGCCTTCGAGATATCCGTTCCGCCGCTGCCTTTGATCCTAGCAATATACTCGATCATCTTCAATACATGCTTAGCCTTGGGTCTACGGCTGATCGTGGTTAGCGGGTAGGGTATGCTATCGAAGAACCTAAAATAGAACTCCCTGTTCTCCCTCACAGCCCTCATGTAGAGGCTTAAAGTTACCGCCTTAGCCCAGATCATCTTCGTGCCATCCATACTACCTGATTTATCAAGTAAGACATAGATGGGGCCTTTACCTTGTGTTAACACCTTCCTGTATAGGAGAAGCTTACCTTCAAGTAGCTTTAAATAAAATAATTCATCAGGGAGAGCCAGTCTGCTAGGCACGATCCTCTCGATATCCTTGCCGAACTCGTAGCTCTCAAGCTCGCCGTGCTTAAACTGGAGCTTTCTATCCGGTATCTGTAGCTTCCACGGCTTGATCCCGGTGAGGAGATCAAGGATCCTGCGCACCTCGAGGTTACGGGCTAGCTTGATCAGCTCAGGACCATACTCTTCATAAGCCATCATGCTCACTGTTCCGGGTTGCTGGCCCTCAACTAGGG
>JALWQP010000010.1 GCA_027083045.1 Desulfurococcales archaeon | reverse complement strand
CTATACATCCTATACGACAACGAGGCATACATGAACACGGGTATACAGAGGAGCGGTGGAACACCACCATTCGCATGGACCACGACCAGCCCGGTAGGCAAAGTCATACCCGGTAAGCAGCAGGCCAAAAAACCAATAGCAGACATAATGGTTGCACACCGCATACCATATGTGGCAACAGCCACGCCAGCCCATTGGCTAGACCTCATGAAAAAGGTTAGGAAGGGAATAGAGGTCGAAGGCCCGGCATTTATCCATGCCTTGAGCCCATGTGATCGTGGTTGGAGGCACGGCACAGAACTGGCCATAGAGATAGCTAGAAGAGCCGTTGACACATGCTACTTCCCGCTATGGGAGTGGACCCCAGAGACAGGATACATGCTGACCGATAGAAGCCTAGCAATTGCCAGGAATCCGAGCCTAAAACAGCCAATAGAGAAATTCGTAGAGGTACAGGGAAGATTCAAACACCTACTTAAGCCTGAGAACAGGGAGCTCCTTAAGAAGTTCCAGGAATACGTGGATCTCGTCTGGGAGGACCTGCTCAAGCGCGCCGCCAATGCTCCAAAGTAAATACTTTTTTCCACCACACCCTGTTAAACCGTTTTCTTGCTTCTCGAGGAAAAATTAGTTATCAGAAGAATACATGCCCAGTTGAAGAGATATGTCAGAGCCAATAATTAGACCGAGCAGTGAAGAACTACTCAAGTTCTTAGTGGAAAAACTGAGCAACAAATACATAATTGCCTGTGTCGGCTCGCCTCTACGATCAGATGACAGGGCTGGCCTCGAGGTATGTGAACAACTAGCGAAAAAAAGGGTTAGAGATAGTCGTCTTATCGAGTGCGAGTATGGGCTGGAGACCTGCCTAGACAAAATAATCAGTTCAAAACCTAGAGGCATAATAATGATCGATGCAGGATACGCTGAGGGCGTCCCGCCCGGGACCATAATACTGTCCGGTATCCGGAACATAAAGGAGCTCTTCGCCCTCGCAACGACGCATAATGTCCCGATAAGACTGCTGCTAAAACTACTAGAAAAAGAAACACGTCTCAAAGACTTTTACGTGATAGCAATTATAGCTGAAAAACTCGATATAGGGATGAAGCTATCAGAACATGTTAGAAAAACGGTCGAAAGCCTTGCCGAGGTAATCCGGATCGCCCTAGAAAAGAGCATGTCGAACAAGATTAACCACTAGGATTACTCCGTGACAATAGTATAAAAATATGTATGGCTACAAAATATCAATAGACCCCTATACACGTATTGGTGGAAGTCCGAAATGCATACCCGGCGCTACACGAATATATTTATCACATTATTCGTCACTAGTATATTATTATCACCCATGGTCTTTTCCATTAATACTCTGGAAACTCCACCGCCGATTAAGATCTTGTATGAGAAAGCATTGGTGACATTAGTGGGAAGAGGCAATATTCTGCAAGTATATACGGATATAATGTACGGCATATATTCTCGGACAACGGAAGCCCGGACAATCCTACTCCCTGCACAAGTGCCTACAGCATCAATGATGATCGTCGAACTTAATAACAGGACAATAATGCCGTTACAGACTACTAGAACGTACATAGCGGGTCAAGGCGCATTACCTGTATATAAAATACTGTTGTCCGGTCTCCGCGAAGGAGAAAATATTCTTCGTATCACCTATCACTACACGGCCAACTATACAGCAGGCAAAGCCACGGTTATGCTTCCAGTATCTATTCATAGGATTAACGGCCAATCATTCCCAGCCAATTACAGTGCTATGGTGAGAATAGCGTTTGTCAATTTAACAAACCATCGTATCACAATATTGCTTAGTAATCCGAAAGGGCAGGAGCTTGGATACACGATCACAGACACCATATCAGCGCCTGAAAAAGTGTTCACACTATCCATTCCCATAGAGCCTTATCTCAACGGGGACCTCATCATAACTATTACAAAACGTATTAGTACGGAATCACTGTACGAGATCTATCCATCATCCCTTGTACCAAGCATTAAATATGATTGCCTAGCAAAGAGGCTCGGGGCTACATTACAATTAACAACACATTACAGCAAATACGACATATCTGACCTGAAGCATTGGCGTGTAGGTAAGGATCTCTATATATCATTTTATTTCTATGGCTATGGTATAGCGAGCCCTAATGAAACAAAGAAGATTTACCTTCACGTAGTTTTCAATAACATATTATCAGGGTACTACAACATACACATAATAATCAATAATAATGAAAATCTGACGCTAAAATACTCTGCAATATGTCCCTCAGCCACTAGGATGCCTTTTACTGAAGAAGAGGTTTTCGGCGGAATAATAGCCATAATAGTAGCCCTCGCCGCTATAATGGCTATAACGACTCATGTCCACAGGAAGAAGACGCAGTAACAACAATGCTAGCAATCCGGCTTTTCGGAAACACATCTATTTAGAGGACTAAACCCGTTAAGAATAGGGGGCGAAGGCGGCATGGATGATAAAATAACTATAATACACGGTGCTGGCGGCAGGGAAATGACTGAAATCATAGAAAAAATAATTGTGGCCAAGACCCCGCCGAGACTCAGAACAGCGCTTAATGGCTATGGATTAGATGTCCTCGACGATGGTTCAACAATTAGGATCGGTGGAAAATCAATAGTATTTGCAAGCGATAGCTTCACAATCGATCCTCTCTTCTTTCCCGGCGGAGACATAGGGCATCTCGCTGCATCCGGTGTTCTGAACGATCTAGTCATGATGGCTGCTGACCCGGTAGCATTCATGGATATGATCATAGTCGAGGAAGGATTAGAGAAGAAAATACTGGAAGAAATAGTAGAGAGTATGATCAATGTTCTACGAGAGAACAATATCGCGCTGATAGGCGGAGACTTCAAGGTCATGCCGAAGGGTAAGATAGATAGAATAATAATATCATGCACAGGGATCGGCTTATCAGATAATCCCTTGATCGACAGGCCGCGTCCCGGGGACAAAATAGTTGTGACGGGGCCCATAGCCGAGCATGGCGCGGCTATACTCGCTGCCAGGCTGGGAATGCTAGACGAGAACACCAGTCTCCGCAGCGACTCCCGCCCACTCGTGAAGACAGTCTTACCGGTTATCAAGAAGTATAGGGAATACATTACGGGCGCACGAGACCCTACGCGAGGTGGGCTCGCAGCGATTCTGAACGAGTGGAGCACCCAGACAGGCACAACGATCGTGATAGACCGGGCTAGTATCCCGGTCAGAGAAGAGGTGAGAGAGTTCCTCGACGCGCTCGGCGTTGATCCATTGAATGTTGCGTCCGAAGGTGTAGGGGTTCTCAGCGTTAGGCCGGAGAAAGTAGAAGATGTTGTAGAGAAACTCAAGGCTATGGGTGAGAAGCCAGCTATAATAGGCGAGGTAGTAGAGCCGCCAAACAATATTCTTAGGGGCAGGGTTGTCGCTGTGACCGAAGTCGGTGGTAGGGTAATCGTTAGGCCTAACCCACTAAACCTCCCCCGAATATGTTAATGGAGGGGCATTGAGAACATGTGTCTAGGTGTGCCCGCTAAGGTTCTCAGTATAAGGCGTGAAGGAATGCTAAAAATAGCGACTGTACTGATGGGCGGAGTAAGTAAGGAGGTCATACTGGGTCTTGCCGATGATGAGACGATTAAGCCTGGCGATTATGTAATGGTGCATGCCGGGATTGCGATCAGTAGGATAGATGAAGAGGAGCTTGAAGAAATGCTTAAGCTATTCAGAGAGATAGGGCTTCTTTAAATCCTTGCTCTCCCCGCTAGTTCTAAGCCGATCTCGTAGGCGTTAATGTTTAGCTCATAGTTCTTCCTGCTTCTCAGGACCTCATCGACCACCTTATCAATACCTTTCACTCCAAGGATTCTCGACGCTATGCCGAGGGCAACCATGTTCAGGGCTCTGTAGACACCATGCTTATCCGCTTCCTCTGCTATTGGCATGGCTATTCCGTTCTTCACGGGCTTAACGAGGTCTTTGTCGTAAATTATCTTTCTGGATTTCCTGACTATGTTCTCCCATCTTCTGCGCCCCTGCTCATGCAGTATCACGAGGACTTCTAGCTCCTCTATGAAGGGATTAACTATCTCGTCCTCATCGAAGACCACATATCCGTAGACAGCGCCTCCTCTAACAGATGCCCCATAATTCTGCAGCTGAGCGACATAGTAGCCTAGCCTATAAAGTGTTTCACCCAGAACAGTCGCCGCAAATACTATTCCCTGACCACCCATCCCGAGAAATCCTGCTGAATGCATTACTTCTCACCCAGGGCTTGAGCTATGTATTTCTTGTATGTTTCAATGAAGCCGGGCTTATCCTCGGCCTTGAAGACTCCTGTCGCGACATGTTTTTCTCGCTCCTCGGGACTCATCCTCCTCCACGTCTCTATTCTGACGCATTTCTTCATGAGCTCCTTCAGCTTCTCTCCCGGCGTCTTACCCTCCCTCCTGACCACATAGGTTACGCATGGAGCATATACTTCTATGAACCTGAACCCTCTGCTATACCGGGATAGCGCATCCTTGATACTGTTTTTCAGAGGAATATACTGTGATATACACCATCTTGCCACATAGTTGGCGTTCGTACCAGCTATAATGGAGGCTACATCCATTGGTCTCTCCGGATTGCCGTAGGGCGTTGTCGGCGTTATCATTCCGTGAGGCGTTGTTGGGGCTGCTTGTCCGCGGGTCATCCCGTAGACCTGGTTATTTATCATTATAACCAGTAGATCCATGTTCCTCCTCGCGGCGTGGAGCAAGTGGTTCCCACCAATACTTGCGAGGTCTCCATCGCCGCCTATCACGATAACGTTGAGCTCAGGATTTGCGAGCTTGACACCAGTAGCTACTGGTATTGCTCTTCCATGTAGTGTGTGGAGACTATCGGCTCTTATGAACGGGCTGGGTATCCATGAAGAACAACCTATCCCGCTGACAAACACGAATCTCTTTAGATCCTCTATGCCGAGCTCCATGAATGCTTGGAACAATGCATTCATGAGTATCCCGTTATAGCATCCTGGGCAGAAAGCTGTTGGTAGGACTTCTCTCCTGAGGTATTTGAGGCCGAAATGCTCAGCCATTATGTCACGCCTCCAGGGCTTTTATTATCTCGGATGGATAGATCGGTATACCTCCTCCCACCTTATTGACCACACGCATCTTGTTCCGCGGGTATACTTGGGCCACATCATATACCAGTTGTCCTAGGCTTAGCTCTGGCACTACAACCTTCTCAGCACCGCTGAGCTCCTCCGCTAGTTTGTCATAATTTAGCGGCCACAGCGTTATTAGTCGGAGAACCTTTGTTCCTCCCACCCTTTCGGCAGCATCTATCGCTGGCCTACAAGTTGATCCGAAACAAACTATTATTCTCCGTGCATCAGGGTCCCCGTACACCTTGTATTTGAATATCTTGTCTATGTTGCCCCAGATCTTCTCCTTGAGTCTCGTGACGAGCCTATAGTGTGTCTCGAACCCATGGACGTCCCTGTATCCCCATTCATTATGGGTCGACCCCGTCACCAGCACGTAGTAGCCCTCACCAAGCCTCGGCATGGGAGGCGGTATCCTTGGATCCTTGCTGCCGAAAGGCGGCTCGTGATCACTTGGCCTCCTCCGCTCAACTAGTTTATCGGCACCCCTCCTCACAACTATCTCCCTACCATGGCCGATGAACTCATCCATTAGGAATACAACGGGTACTCTATAGGCCTCGGCTATATTGAAGGCTTCTATGACAAGATCATATGCCTCCTGTGGAGTCATAGGAGCGATCACGACCAGGTACTGGTCTCCGTGCCTACCCCACCTAGCCTGCATGAGGTCGCCCTGGGCAGACTTTGTTGCTTGTCCTGTGGCCGGCCCGGCCCTCATCACATCCACGATAACGAGTGGTGTCTCAGTCATAACAGCGTATCCTATGCCCTCCTGCATTAAGCTGAATCCAGGCCCACTAGTGGCTGTCATTGATTTTAGCCCCGCCCATGAGGCCCCTATGATCATATTGATCGCTGCTAGCTCATCCTCCGCCTGTATAAACACTCCTCCCACACGCGGCAGTTCCTTCGCCATCAGATGCATTATCTCACTACTGGGTGTTATCGGGTAACCAGCATAGAATCTACAGCCTGCATCTATCGCCCCGTACACGACCGCCTCGTTACCGCTCAGAAATAATCTCTCCGTCACTGCTCACCCACCACCACTACTGCTTGGTCTGGGCAGTACCACATACACTGTCTACAACCTATACACTCGCCGACCTGCTCTGGATTCCTATAACCTGTCTCAGGATTTATCCCGTTGAACCTCAGGGCGTTCCTAGGACAGATCTCTATGCAGATACCGCATCCCTTACAAAGCTTCTTATTGATAAACACCTTGTAGTGAGCCAATACAGGGTCCCCACGATACTTGTTATTATTGATAATTGAATAAAAAGGCGGCGTAGCACCCAACATATCGTTAATACCCAGTTAATCCATGGAAGCTATTGAGCCAGAACAGCTAGGTGGATGATGTGGACACGATAGCAGCTAGAATAATCGCTGTCGGCCTCGTACAGGGCGTAGGGTTTAGGCCATTCGTCCATAGACTAGCCTCTAGGCTCGGCTTGAAAGGGTATGTTGTAAATACCGGGGGCAGCGAGGTCGAGATATGGGTCGAAGGCCCAGATGAGAAGGTCTCGATGTTCATCAAGCTTCTAGACGAGGAGAAGCCCCCTCCGGCGATTATTGAGGAGAAACGCGTCGAAATACATGAGCCGGCAGGCTATACTAGCTTCATCATACTGCCGAGCAGGAGGAAGCTCATAAGAAGAAGCAATATTCCACCAGACTTTGCAATATGTAGCGATTGTCTCAGAGAAATACTCGATCCGAGCAATAGGAGGTATAGATATGCTTTCAACAGCTGTGCTTGGTGTGGCCCAAGATACTCCATGATGTACGATATACCGTACGATCGCGTAAACACAAGCATGAAGAAATACAGGCTCTGCCCTGAGTGTTTGAAAGAATATAGAGATCTAGGAAACACTCGAAGATATCATGCCCAGGGTATCAGCTGTCCACGGGACGGGCCCAGACTCAAACTCTACAATAATAAATGGGACGAAGTAAGATCGCGGGATCCAATAAGGGAAGCGGCAAAACTCCTAGACGAGGGATACATCATCGCGATCAAGGGGCTTGGAGGCTATCACCTAGCAGCACTGGCAAGCGATGACGACGTAGTTAGAAGGCTTCGCGAGATAAAAAAGAGGCCTAACAAACCATTCGCTGTAATGGTGCTTGATACTATTATAGCTGAGAAACTCGTTTATCTCGACGAGGAGGCCCGGAGGCTTCTAGAATCACCTCAGGCCCCGATACTACTGCTTCCTAAGAGAAAAGATACCCCCGTAAGCAAGCTTGTAAGCCCAGGGATGGCATACGAAGGAGTTTTTCGCGCTTATACCGGTCTCCATTACCTATTCCTCATGGAAACCCGGGATCGATTCGCTATAATGACGAGCGGTAACATCCATGGAGAACCCATGTGCAGAGACGAAGAATGTGTGAAGGAAAAACTCTCAGGAATAGCCGATTATTTCCTCGTACACGACAGAGAGATAGTTCACCGTGTCGATGATAGTGTGATGAGATTCACTGATGGGGAACCAGTATTTATAAGGAGGAGCAGAGGCTATGCACCCCTCTGGATAAGGATTAAGAGGAATCTTTCACGCGAGATAATTGGTTTCGGTGCAGACCTGTCCAATGCTGCGGCAATCGGTTTCGAGGACAAAATAGTTCTTACACCCTATATCGGAGACATGGATCATCCAAGAGCGCAGGAAGACCTCCTGTACGAGATAGGTTTTCTACGGAGAGCCTACAGGGTAGAGAAACCCGTTATAGCGTATGATAAGCATCCCGAGTACTTTAGCAGCGTGCTAGCCAAACGCTATGCTGAGGAGAAAGATCTAGACACTATTCCTGTCCAGCACCATTACGCACATGTGCTTGGCGCGGCTTATGATGTCGGATTAGAGGGAATCATTGTTGGGATAGCTATTGATGGGACAGGCTACGGTGATGATGGGAGCATATGGGGAGGAGAGATCATAGTGTTCGACACGTATAGCCCATGGTATGAGAGAGCAGGGCATCTAAAACCACACAGGATCACTGGCGAAAGAGACGTGGTATACCCAGCAAGGTACCTCTACAGTATTCTTCTCGACATATACGGCGTAGAAGCAAATACAATAGTTAAGAGGCTTGGCCTAGAAGACCTCGTACCAGGTAGGCTCAAAGAATATAGGGCAGTCTCTAGACTCATCGAGGTAGGACGCAGTTTCCTCACAACAAGTACTGGTAGATTCCTCGACGCTGTAAGCGCGTTGCTGAGGATATGCTGGAAAAGGACATATGAGGGAGAACCGGCGATCATGCTCGAGAATAATTCCGAGCCCCCTCCAATTAAAGACATAAGCGCGGAGATCATTTCTGATGATGGTAAGATCATAATTGACACTGATCCAATCATAGAATCCGTTATCGATCTCCTATATAATCATAGCTATAGCCGTAGGAGAATAGCATACACGATACAGTATGCTCTCGGAAACGCGCTCGGCGAAGCAGCCATGATTATTTGTGAGAAGTATGGGTGTGACGGAATAGTCGTGTCTGGAGGTGCGGGAGTAAACTCATTGATCGTTAAGGGCATACGCAACGCGGCCGACAAGGTATTCCTGCCCAGAAGAATACCGCTAGGAGATGGGGGGATAGCTTTCGGACAGGTCATAGCTGCCGATCTCATCGTCTCATCGAAGAAGCATTGACAACGAGATTAAAACTTTTATAACAAAATATCGTTCCCATTAGGCTGTCCTAACATCATGATTTTATATTCATTGAAGGAATAAGCCTTACCCGGGGAAGATTTTCATGGGGAAAGAAAATAAGAGCGACGGGAAAGCCAAGATCATAAGATATACCCCGTGGCTCGTTCATTTTAATACTGGTGCATGTAATGGCTGTGACATAGAAGTTTTAGCCGCTTTAACCCCGTTTTACGACGTAGAGCGTTTCGGGATAAAGCTGGCCCCCAGCATAAGACATGGAGACATACTTGTCGTAACAGGTGCTGTGACGAAGAAGGCCGGGGAAAGACTAAAGAGACTATACGAGCA
>JALWQP010000009.1 GCA_027083045.1 Desulfurococcales archaeon | reverse complement strand
CCATCTGTTATTGGTCGTAGGGAATCCCTTCTCGCTGAGATGTTCTCTCAAACTAAGCTTTACTCTGTGGATATAAACCCCGAGTTTTTCCCCGAGTACTTCTATGAATTCCTTGTTCACAGGCATGTCCACATCTATATCTACGAATACACCCTCAACTCTATCTTTGTAGACCTTTTTCGCCAGGTACAATGCCGTTGCACTATCTTTACCCCCACTAACAGGGACGATGACACGCTCATAATCATTTGAGAACCTCTCTAGAAAGCTAACAACGATATTCTCTTCCTTTTCGAGGAACTCGATATTGTTTCGAACAAGTTCATGTGGATCAATCGGTGACGGGTTCTCCCCAAAATACTTCGGGGATCTGAGAATATCAGGTATCAATAATGTACCCTTAACCCCTGAAGTATCAATGATTAGATGTTCTCCTCCAAGCATTCTAAGGACAAGATAAGCCCCCCTGCTCAAACCGATCTTTTTAGACACGCTCTTAGTTACATATAGTATAAACAAGTCCATATATGGCTCGGGATCAGGGATCAATAGTTTTGCCGTTCTACCTAGAACGATTTTTTCGTCAAAACAGCTGATTCTTAGTCTTTGAAGCGATCTGGCTTTCTCGAAAATCCATGCTAGATGCTCTATTCTAGTATTTCTTATTCTGCTTCTATTGATGAGATATACGACATTGTTAAATCCGTCAACATTCCCAACAAATTGATAGGTTTCTCGATCTCTTCTGCCCAGGAGAATGAAATTATAATATGTGTCCTTCAGAAGATCTTCTAATATGTGTTCTAATTGGCTAGTTCTTCCTCCTTTCAGTGTATTAATTGTTATCGGCCACTTATTATAGAAGTGCTCAACCATAGACTCTACCGCGCCGGCATCACTCCGCGACTTGACTAATATCTGATACATTATGTTCCCCGCTCAGCAACCATAATTACGCTCATCCTCAGCATAATATTATGAGGTGCTAAAGTGGTTACTATAGTTTCTTCAAAGGTATTTATGATGATGCATATACCATGGTATGGGCATCCTGAAAATCCTAAAAGAATAGCAATGGTAGTTAATGCTGTTGAAAAGGTAGGATATGATGTACAGTGGGAAAAGTATGTTCAAGGCCAAGATGAAGGGTTAAAGATAGCGGAAAAGATGCATGTGAAAGGATACATCGATTATCTGAAAAGAATGAAAAATAAGGCGCCATGCGAACTAGATCCAGACACGTATTTTGTTTGGGACACATTAGACCTAGCACTATTTGCCTTAAAGCTATCCTACGAAGCATCACTGTGTGCACGACGAAGTAATGATATCTATCTCGTTTTACTAAGACCACCTGGCCACCATGCTGGAAGAGCCGGGAAAGCACTGGGTGCTCCAACACAAGGTTTCTGTATTCTGAACAATGCGGCTGCGGCCACGATAGGTTTCTTGGAGCAGGGTTATCGACGAATAGTTGTTCTTGACGTTGACATCCATTGTGGTAATGGTACTGAGGAGATTTTCTATGGAAGAAATGATGTATTAAACATTGATATTCATAGGGATCCAGCCGATTTCTATCCATTCATATGTTTTCCCGAACAAATAGGCAAGAGTCGTGGGGAAGGGTATGTGGTAAACTTATTGCTTCCTCCTAGAGCCGGAGACGATATATTCTTGAAGCTCATTGAAGTTGTGGAGACAATTGTTACATCCTATAGTCCGGAGGCACTGGTAGTTTCTTTGGGACTCGATGGATATCTTGATGATGGGCTCTCCGATGCCCGTCTAACTGGAGCATCATATTATACGGTGGGTTCTCTTATCAAGAAACTCGGATTACCTACGGTGATCTTGCTTGAGGGAGGATATTCGAGAGGATTAGAATGCGGAGTCAATGCTTTCCTAGATGGAATAAGTGGTCGTAGGATCAGGTTTAAGAGAAAAACCGCGACACCTGTTTTGCTCCTTAAAGAATATCTAGGTATAGCAAGAGATATCATCAGAATGATTGGATGGCTTGAGAAGTGAGCACGTATGGTTGTTAATGATAAAGGAGAAGAGATAGAGGCTAAGTACAGGATAACATGCGCCGTGGATAGTATCATGGAAAATCTGGGCCGTCTTGGCGCTATCTATAAGGAAGCTATTGATGAGGAAGACACTTATTTCCAGCATCCATGCAGGGATTTATCAGAAACAGATGAAGCTCTACGCATTAGACGCGTGGTGAGGGGTAGCCTTGAGAAATGGATTTTAACATATAAGGGTCCCAGGCGGATGATCGGTGAGGTCAAGATACGTGAAGAAATAGAGACAGAACTGCCAGACCCTGAGAAGTTTCGGAGAATACTTGAGAAACTAGGATTTGTAAAAGTGGCAACTATTGTTAAGAAGAGACTCGTATATAGCTACGATGGATGCGAGATTCTAATTGACAGTGTAAGTGGGCTGGGCGTGTTTTTGGAGATCGAATGTAAAGAGCGTAATAAGATCGATGCGATAAGAAAATCTCTATGTAATTGTCTAGAACCAGTACACAAAACATACTTAGAACTACATATGGAGAAAGGTGGTGGTTGTGAGTAGGGTTTTAAGCATTGGGATAGGCGCTGTCGTGATAGACAAGAATAACAGGATCCTTCTGGTGAAGCGGGGTCATCCCCCTGGCGAAGGTTATTGGGCTGTACCGGGTGGGCATCTCGAATATGGAGAACACATTATTGATGCCTGTCTCAGAGAGCTTGAAGAAGAGACGAGTATTAGGGGCATCCCACTAGGTGTCATATGGATTGACGAGATAATCCCTAATGATTACCCCGGGTGCGACGAGCATTTTGTCTTAATAGACCTCCTAGTAGAACCACTCACAACTAAGGCCGTCCCAGGAAGCGATGCTGTCCAGGCAGGCTTCTATGAATTATCCGATCCACCCTCTCCGATAACCCCTCCCACTTCACGTTTAATACGTTTTATTAGGAAACACTTGGTAAGAGGAGAATATGTTGTAGAAGCACTGAAGAAACATGTGCTTCCTTTACCCGGTGGAAAAAATGGAGTATTCAATAGGCCCTAGTCACAAGATCATATCAATAATATACAGGGATAGGATCAAGGAGCAAATGGAACGACTCGAGGAGCTCAGAGACCCACATATAGTATACGTTACTGATCTAATCTCGTGTTCCCACAAGTACTTGTTACGGCGTAGTTTCCCAGAGCTAACAATTCATTTTGAACCCATAACAGTATTTGGGGATTTAATACACAAGGGGTTAGAAGCGTATCTAAGCGAGAAAGGATATGTTGTGGAAAAACCTATTGAGAAGACGTATACTATAGATGATGAAAAATACATTCTTAAAGGCAGAGTTGACGCGTACAGTGAGGAAGAGGGCATAGTAGTTGAAATAAAAAGCGGCAGAGGAAATCATAATCTTCCCAGAGAACACCATATACTCCAGCTACAGATCTATCTAAATATGCTCGATCTGGATAAAGGCGTCTTGATCTACATTACCCCTGATAGGCTTCTCGAGTACAGTATTGATAGAACAGCCCTTGATATAGAGTCAATGCTTCGGGAACTAGTATATAATAGTGTACATCCGAGATGGCAGTGGGAATGCAGGTATTGCATCTTCCAGCGTATATGTCCTTATAGATTACCGGAGCAGCCATCGTGATCGTAACAATCACTAATCTCTAGCACTACTTGATCACCATCCTTTAGGCCGAGTTCTCTGCGTAGGTATTTATCGGAAATAATTTCCGCTATTCTTTCATCATGACGAGTTACAAGAGGACGGACAAGATAAACACTGATACCCTCCAGCTTAGCACAGTATACTAAGACTGGAGAGTACTCTGGCGACGGTGGATCTACAACGATGCATTTATGTTTTACTATGACTTCTCTCAACGGCTTCTCTATTCTTAAATTAAGCGTTCCCGGGTAGGGGATTATGCCTATTTTTCTCTTGAACTGGCTCGAGTAAAGCCGAACATATTTCCTGCCTTCCCCTAGCCCTGATACTATTGTTCCTTTAATGATTGTTTTGGCCATGATCGCTTCTACCCATGAATAGTCCTGGCTCGAAATACAATGCCAATTATGAGAAACGATGTGCTTATGTAAAAAAGGGTTTAGCCAATAATTTCTTTGATAACTGGTACAACATAGTCCAGGCCAAGCTTCCTCAACGTATCTTCACGCGGTACTCCGTTCTCATCCCATCCACGCAACTCGTAGTAGAGGCTCAGCATTTTATCATATTTATTGATGTCAAGCTTAGCGCCTGTGAAGGGCCCCTTTGTCAGCGGGTGCTTGAACCACCTAATCGGCGGGTAATCCAGCGCCCTGTCCCACCATCCATACTCTCTTATCCAGAACGCCCTGATGAGGTTGTATATCCTGTCGCCTACAGTGTAGATGTCGTCAAGCGTGTACGTTACCCCCGTAATGTATGATAGCATCTTGGGGTAGTGTTCCAGATTTACACCAAGCTCCACCCATGGTAGACGACATGTCGTCAGCGACTCAAACATTCCTCCACGTACTCTTTGTAGGAACAATAGTTTCTCTACCTTGACCCTATCGTAGCTAAACCTGTCCATTTTTACCTCAAGGCCTATCAGCCAAGCATCTTTATGGTGGGCCCCGATCGGTGATGTACCGTATGCCAAGGCCATTCCCGGGGCTGTATGGCAATCATACGCTGATACTTCTAAGCCCTTGACATGGATCGCGAATTCCTCTGCTTCTTTGCCTAGATGCCTGGATAATGTTCTTACTCCTTCGGCTGCTAGGTAGCCTAAGCCCCTCCTATAGGCTGTATCGATGATTAGTTGTTTTGCCGCCTTATAGTCGCCCCAGCCGATCTTCTCGTCTATTAGTCCTCTGTCTGAGGCCTCCATGAGGAAGCCCAGAACATTGCCCATTGAGATAGTGTCTAGTCCGAGTTTGTCGCAGAGCTTGTTTAGCTCAGCCACTCTCCTTAGGTCGGGAAGCAGTATGTTGCTTCCGAGCATTGCTACGTTTTCGTAGTCGAGCTCGCTCTCCTCTCCTATGTCATCGATCACGACGTTTCCGCACTGCATGTTACAGTATGGGCACCCTCTTCTCTTGATCTTGATCTTTTCCATCAAGTCGCCACTAATCCTGTCATAGTACTCCCATACACCCTCCCTATAGTTCATTGTAGGGAGAACGCTGTTCTCATTGCTCCAGTTAATCGTCATCATCGTGCCCTGCCTTACCCAGAAATCATAGCCTTCAGCCTTGAGGACCTCTTCATACGCTTTCTTGGCCTCTTCTCTTAGTTTCTCCGGATCCGCGACGCTTGGCTCCTTCGTACCCTTTATCACTATTGCTTTCAGCTTCTTGCTCCCCATGACTGCACCCATTCCCGGTCTTCCACCGCTTCTCCCCTTCATAGAGATCACTGTCGCATATCTTACGAGATGCTCTCCCGCAGGCCCGATCAGAAGGATGCCCACGTTCTTGCCGTGCTCCTCGACTAGTTTGTCTTCCGCAGCGAATGTGTCGAGGCCCCAGAGATGCTCTGCGTCCCTGATCTCGACCTTGTCGTCCTCGATATAGATGTACACGGGCTTCCTGGCCTTGCCCTCGATTACTATTGCATCGTAACCTGCTTTCCTCAGGTGGACGCTGGCCATTGTACCCACGTTCCCGTCACCGTACCCGCCTGTTAACGGGCTCTTCGAAGCAACGATCATTTTACCGCTGCTCGGTAATGGCATTCCCGAGAGAGGCCCTACAGCAAACACTAATTTATTATATGGGGAGAACGGATCAACTCCTCGCGGTAGCTCGTCCCATAGGATCTTGATGGCCAGACCCCGGCCTCCTATGAAATCTTTGAGAATAGCAGGGTCAATAGCTGTGATACTTGTTTTTTGCCTTGATAAATCTATGCGTAGAATCCTGCCACTCCATCCGTGCATGGGTGTACACCAATTGAATATACCTATATATTCATGTATATATTCGTAATGAAAGGAAGAATTAATAGCGTGTTATCCAGATCTTGTTCTGGATGATGAGTACTCCCCGGTTGGAGGCAACGATGAAGATAATTCCTTTAGCTGACACCTATACATGGATGTGAGGAAAATGAGTTCAGGAGTAAGGGTTTTACTAAAGAATATACTTGTTCCCGGAGAGAACGAGTTCAAGAACATGTACATATATATTGATAACGACAAGATAGCCGATCTCGGTGAAGAACTACCGGTTGAATACGAGTTCGCCGAACTAGTGCTCGACTATAATAGCGAATACATAGCTTTTCCAGGCTTCAGTGTTCTCGTTTCACTCACAGACAGATATCCTGGCATTTATGAGACTGATTCTATTGATAAGAAGGAGTTAGTGAAAGCGGCTCTCTACGAGCTAGTTATGAACGGTGTAACGTTACCGGTCATAGTGGATAAGGACACATCCATCGTTAAACATGTACTTAAGGAGGTAGAATTCCCAGCCATACTTATTGAGGACTATGTAAAGGAAGATCAGAAAAACGTCTATCTCAGTGGAATCAGGAGGGATGACGGCATACTGGTTGGGGACACATTATTAGGCTGGACCGAGATATGTCGCCCGGACCATATAGATGATAATTGCAAGCTATTAGATCTCAGGGGCCTACACACCTATAATGTATCTGCCTTACTAAACATGAGCAGTAAAAACAGCGTGGATGCAGTGTCCGACGTGTTATGGAGACCATATAAGGCTTTAGGGCTTGGCGATAAAAAACTAGCCAAAGGATCAAGAGCCGATATAGTTCTATACAAAATATCTGAACCACCCAAACTAGTAACACCGAGGAACTATATGGATTTACTCAGGTCAGGTTATAGCCCCGACACAGTGATAGTAGCTGGAGAATTGTTCATCGATAAGAATGAGCCACTAATACTGCAGGCACCAAGAATAAAGCTATGGTAGTAAATAGATGCGTGCTGGGCAGATCTTCAATATAGCTATATTCAACCAGTTTATCGATAGCTTCACCAGGAAAGCCATGCTTCTCTCTAATCCACGTGATATAGATGAAGCGCTAAAGAACATTTACCTTTTATCCCATGTAATCTATCCTTACAGCGACACGTTTCTTGTAAAGACACATCGCTATATGGAGAAATACCGTGAATACAGGCAATACTATGATAGAACCAAAGCCCTGCTCCTAAATACTTCACAAGCTCTCGAGAAAAGGCTACGAGAAGAAATAGGTTTCCTTAAAGCACAAGGTATTGAATCTATAATATCGAGAGTCATTTACTTAATGGCCGTCCTGAGCTGTGATGAACCCTTATACAGAAGATACTTGGATCCCTTAAAGATACAGAAAATACTCTCAGTCCCACCAACACCGTGGGCTCAGCACTCCAAGGTATTCGACTTTATAGCCGAAGATACGCACCTCAATATCATACCAGGTGGAGTAATACAGTTATGGCCTTTAAAAGTTCTCCTTGAGGAATTAAATAGTAGAGGGGTATCTTCCCGAATATATCTGCCAGCAACAAGGCTCCTAGACTATATTAGTATCAATAATATCGATTACTTTGAGGGAATAAATGACAAAGCTGAAATAGTACCCTATAACCCGGAAAAACTAAGAGAAATAATCACATACCTCGGGGAAAACACGAACCAGCATTAGTATCGAATATGCTGGGAATAGCATCAATCACAACACTGCTGCACACAGAAGGCAAAACATACGATAATATATACCTCCTCTTCAACCCCATAGAGACCAGACTAACACGATACCTAGTTCAAACACCATACATCATACCAGCAACAAATATAGTTGAAACAATAAGGATCGACGCAGAGAAATAATGGGCCCGGGGGGATTCGAACCCCCGACCTCCCGGTTATCAGCCGGGCGCTCCACCAGGCTGAGCTACGGGCCCACGTATTCTTTTCCGATTAGTGTTGTAACCGTGTTCTTAGTTTATAAATTTGTTTGGCCCTCCCAATAATATGTCTTCATCCTCTGATCCGTTTATCCGCTGCCTGTCATCGGGCCCGTGTTTGAGGAATATGCAGATAAGTTAATAAGTATCATGGGTTGCCGGGTTGTTGCTACAATGGATCATCACTGCTCAGCCCGCCCATCGGCTCCATCCCCGGCAACCAGTTAGTATCATTTATTTTTGCTTAATTTAACCTATCTTTATGGATGTAAGTACATGGTGGTTAGTTTGAGTGGGCCTATAGTACTAATAACGGATTTCGGGTTAAAGGATCCCTATGTAGGCGTCATGAAGGGCGTTATAAAGACCATTAATCCTGAAGCACAGATAATAGATTTGACCCATAACGTGAGAAAGTTCGATATAAATGCAGCAGCTGTGATACTCTTAGTATCTGCCAAGTATTTCCCACGCGGATCCATCTTTACGTGTGTGGTGGACCCTGGTGTAGGTAGCTCTAGGCGTGCAATCCTAATCGTCACGAAAAACTATTACTTGGTGGGCCCAGACAATGGATGTTTATCACTGCTTGCCGAGGAAGACGGAGTAATAGGAGTATATGATATATCAGGATCACCATACAGGCTTCCAAGGGTTTCAGGCACCTTCCACGGCAGAGACATATTTGCACCCATAGCGGCCTGGCTATCACGTGGTCTCAAACCAGAACAGCTCGGCAAACCAATTGATGACTATGTGAAACTAGATATACAGAAACCCAGAATAACAGGTAACGCCATTGAGGGAATGATCATCTATATTGATCACTTCGGAAACATCATGAGCAACATAGGCCACGAACTCGTTGAAAAAATAGGTATAGAGCTTGGAGACACCGTAAACGTACTCCTAGGCTCTAGAGGATTCAAGTGCCCATATGTACGTAGCTTCAGTAATGTTCCCGAAGGAGAAGTTGCATGCTATATTAACTCATGGGGATATTTCGAGATAGGAATCAACAAATCCAGCGCAGCAGAGCTTCTCAAAGTTGAAACCGGAGAGAGGATAAGAATCTATAAGTACAGTCCATCCTAGGTGCACCTACATGTGCAGAATGATTATCGGTGTTTTTTCACAGGACACAAAAATTGGCGAAGTCATACCGTTCATAGAGTCCTTAAGAGCGGCGGCAGAACATGATCCTTTTTTAGTTCGATATACTAATGGTAGAAAAACAAGTCATTCCGATGGATGGGGTTATGTGATCATATCATCCAATGA
>JALWQP010000008.1 GCA_027083045.1 Desulfurococcales archaeon | reverse complement strand
TCTTTAACCTTACACTTGTCTCCTTTCTTCTTACATATGCCGACGTATTTGCCGGTAATGAATATCAGATATTTTGTGCGGGAGTAGCTATTAGCTATTCGTATATACTTGCCCTTAACCCTCTTCTTAGTTGATGGGATCCTAGGGACTTCGCTCATGTGATGGGCCAGAATGGATGCTAAAGCTCCAGTCGGATGGAATACCCACCCCTCTCTGAGAGAGTATAGTAGGACACCATACTTTGCACCATCACACCATACCTCAACGGCGTATTCACCGTACTCGGAAGGCAGACGTCGACAAATCACGGCCTTGCTACTAATATCTAACAATATATCGTGATCCCTTTTGATCAGCCTAGAGATTATTTTCCTTTCATATTCTGAGCCAAACCAAATATCATGTTTACCCACTTTGATTGAGGGTTTACCCCTATTGATCAGTGGTATATTTTCCTCAACATTCCATCCAATAAATCTTATCATTCTTTTCATCCATGTTCGCTGGGCTTGTTCTTCTTCTCTGCACCTATATTGCTTTTAAGCCTCTTCTCGATTATGTCGTGGAAGAAATACCATGTAGCGAATATTGTTATGACCGATGCTATCCCTAGGCTTATACCCCATGACAGAGCGTTCTTTACCGTGTCAGATAATGCTGTGATATCGATAGTTACAAGCATTGTGACCAGCAGTAGTAATAGGAACATGAATCCCCTAAGTTTCGCCTCCATACGTATGAATCTGACAAGCGAGCCGAGCACTATGAACGACAATATTATAATAAACACTATGCTAGCATACCTGGCAAGATAGCCTAAGAGGATATTAGCCATGTTGATTTCTTGGGGAAATACGATTAGAAGCACGGAGTAAACAGCTAACAGTACTAGGCCTATATCAGTGAGAACTATAATAAGGCCTGTGAGGCTAATATATGCTTCTTGCAATATAGGTTTAAGGAGCTCATCAATCTTGAATATTGATAGTATCTTTCTAAGCATCTTATTGATGAAAATTATCACGACTATATATAGGGAAATTATTACGAGAGCAACCAGTAGTTTTGGCAATAATAATGCGAGATCTCGTAAGGCTAACTCGAATGCTTGTAGCAGTGTTCTAAGTCCTTGACTTGTCGTGTTTATAGCTTCGATAAATGCTAGATAATGCATTATGGACCACCTGTTAGCATTTGTAGGTAGTAAATTGTCCTATATATTATGAACAAGAGTATGAATGCGAGTACGAAAGCTATTAGTTTCAATACTGTTTTAGCCGCCTCTCTAGTTACGAATACCATGAAGTTATAGCTCGTCATACTGGTCATATAGAGAATGCGTGAATACATCCTAACATAGACTGGAGATATTATTGCAAGCTCCGGTATAGTGGTGAGAGCGATAAGCAATCCAGTTATGCTGAACATGCTCGCAGTGATGAACACTAGAACATAATTGAAAGCCAGAAATGCACCGATAAGGCCTCCTATAAGCATTGATAATGCGTTCGCCGTTGTTAACATTATGCTTGCCCGGATTACTCCTAGTTTCTTAACAATGCTCGAGTAAGCTAGTCCTGCGAAGAGGTTTGTTCCCACGATTGAGAACGAGTAAACAGCAGCTATTCCGAGATGTAGGAGTGGATAATTTATTATTATTATGAGTATTGGGGTGAAAGCTAGGCCTACAATAGCGTATCTATACAGCCTTATGTCGAGTCTGCTCCAGAACATACTCGCAAATATGTTTGTGAATGTCTGGATAAGCCATATCAGGCCGACAAAATAATCTGGTGCATGGAGCTGTTTTATCAGTCTTGGAACCCAGGCAATGCTAACTAGGTTGGTTACAGTAAACAGCATCACTAGAACTAATAAAGTACTTGTAGCCTTGATCTCGATCTCCTCGGTGCTTCTCCTAGGGCGTTCAAGGATAGGAGTAGCATGGGATAAGGCTATCAGAATAGTTCCAGCGAGACCGCCTAGAAATGATATCGCGTATAAAACAAGGTATCTCACATATGATTTGATTGCAGCTAGGACGATAACCAGTACTATCTGTCCAATAATGCTTGACACACTTCCAGCGATCATTCGATATCCGATAAGCTTCCTATAGGTTTCCCTCTCAAAACTAGTGAAAAATAATGCATTAAGGTATATCCCTGTCATAAAACTGGATGTCCAAGCTAATCCAACTATAAACGGTAAGATATATGTGAAAGAAGCCATAAACGGTATGCTGAACCATAATAAACGCTCTAGTATATGTACTACCAACAACCTGGTCTTTGCTTTTCCAGGCCTGGCACGTACATGAACTATTTTCGAGACTATAAGCGCCATAAGCCCGGATAATGCATTAAATGCAAGGATATCTTGGAGAGAATAGCCTGAATTAACGAGTAGTATTGGAAGTAGACTCCTACTTATTGATACAAAGAAACCGCCACTTAGGGCCTCAAGTATAAGGAGCCAGAAACTCGGGCCAAATCTTTGATCTAATCGATCCTTCATGGCATTATTCTATGAGATCAAAAAAGGACTATTATCTCTTGCGTCCAAGCCTTAGGAGATGAATTGACTCGCCCAAAAGTAGTTCAGCAATATCCCTGAGACTCTCTGAGACCGTGAGGTGGGGGTACGGGAAGGTGGCCAGTTCTTCGGGTGTGAGCTTAGCAAGGTATAATGGTACATATGCTGATATGACCTCCGATGCCTGCGGGGCAACTATGTGAATGCCCAGAACATTATCCTTATCATCAACAAGTATCTTTGCGAAACAGTATTCGGGCCCTTTTATTCTAACGGCTGAAAGGAATGATAGCGGGACTCTCAGCTTCTTATACTTGGTGCCCTTCGCCCTAAGTTCTTTCTCAGTATAACCTATACCAGCATACTCTAGTCCAGAGAAGATGGTCTGTGGAACCATGTGATATTCGAACCTCCTTATCTTCTCTCCCATGATTTGCTTGGCCGCGAGCATGGATTCAACAATAGCTTTATGCGCGAGTAGAGGCCCACCTATTACATCGCCTACAGCGTAGATTCTAGGATTATGTGTCTGGTATCCATCGACTAGTTTGATAAACCCTTTCTCATCTGTTTCAACACCAGCCTTTTCGAGGCCTAGATCCCCTGTATTCGGTACACGTCCTATGGAGATAAGGACTTTGTCGACAACAATTTTTTCGCCACTGCTTAGGAGGATCCCTGCTTGTCCTTTATCGGCAGATATCTTTGTTGCCGTTGTTTTTTCATATATAGAAATGGTTTTCGAGCGCAGATATCTCTTAATAGTTAATGCGATGTCACGATCAAGAAATGGTAGTATATGATCTAGGGCTTCAATAACCGTTATATTTACTCCTAGATCTGCGAACATATTACCTATTTCGACGCCTATTACTCCGCCGCCGATTATAGCGAGGGTATCTGGGATCTCTTCTACACTGAATATGTGTCTATTTGAGACTATGATTTTACCATCAAATACTAGTCCGGGCAGACAGCGTGGACGCGTGCCTGTAGCAATGATGTACTTATCTGCACGGTAAATGTTGCTCCCTACCTTTACCTCGCCTGGACTAATAAATCTAGCATGCCCCCTAATGATCTCTACACCTGATTTCTCTAGGAGATACTCTATGCCTTTTCTCGCCCTGTCTACCTGGTCTAGGATGAATTTCCGTATGTTCTTGAAATCGATGTTTATATTGGCACTAATCTTTTTCAAAACATTTATTGCTTGGGCCACATGGTAAAGCGCCTTGCTGGGAACACAGCCATAATTGGTGCATTCCCCTCCTATTAGATGCTCCTCTATAATTGCTGTTTTGTAGCCATGACTAGCCAAGTATATCGCGGCTGGATAGCCCCCGACACCCGATCCTATGACCATGACATCATACATTACTATCAGCCTTTCCCATTTTTCTCAAGTAGATTCTCCATGTAGGAGCGAGTGTCTTAGGGTGATTCGCCCGTACATTATCTATGCGTTTAACACTCGTGTTAAGAGGCCATTCTTTAGCTTTTGATGGATTGGTGTATGCTATCTGTGATATCTCTTTGAGTCTCTCAGCATATTCCTCGATGTTCTCGATGGTTTCTGACTCCGTAAATTCAGTCATTAATGCTTCCTTAACTATTAATGGGAAGTATATTGTTGGTGCATGGAGTCCTGCATCCAGGAGCCCCTTCGCGATATCCTCGGCCGTAACGTCTGTTTCATCCTTCATTTTCTCAGCACTAATTACTACTTCGTGCTTTCTATGTCTGCCTGGACCGTAGGGTATTGAGTATCCCCTCACATCTTTGATCAATTCTATGAAGTAGTTAGTGTTGAGTACTGCCTGCTCGGTTGCAAGCCTAAGGCCACGGGCTCCAAGCGACAGTATATATACGTATCCCCACACAAGGGGTATCACGTTTCCGAAGAATGTTTTCAGCAGACCAACACTATGTTTACTTGGGCCCTCCAGCCTGTACATGCCTTTTTCCTCATCATATACGACCCGGTAGCCCGGCAGTAGATCGTGAAGCCATATGTTCTTATCGGGATCAACGATCCGATCCTTTATACATATAGGGCCAGCTCCCGGCCCTCCACCTCCATGGGGGGATGAGAAGGTTTTATGTATATTGATATGGGCTATGTCGAAGCCCATGTCGCCAGGCCTGGCATATCCCATTATGCCGTTCAGGTTCGCCCCATCGTAGTAAAGTAGGCCGTCAACACTATGTATGATCCTCGTTATCTCTTCTATGTTTTCCTCAAATAATCCAAGAGTGCTAGGATTAGTTATCATGAGACCAGCAGTGGATTCTCCCGCGACCGCCCTAAGTGCATCTAGATCGATATTTCCATTCTCATCGGAGGGCACCTCTACAACCTTGAAGCCTGCCATTGAGGCGCTCGCAGGGTTTGTACCATGGGCTGAATCGGGCACTATGATTTCCCTCTTCTTGTCGAGCTGGCCTCTAAGCTCATGATATTTCCTCGTCAATAGCATGCCTGCTAGTTCGCCATGAGCCCCTGCTGCAGGATGTAGGCAACAATAATCCATACCTGTTATGTGTTTAAGCCACTCCTGGAGGTGATAGAGGATCTCGAGAAGGCCTTGCACTGTTCTCTCGTCCTGCAGGGGATGAAGCATCGTGACCCGCGGATCAAATGCTATTTCGAACGCTACTCTCGGATTATACTTCATTGTACACGAGCCTAGCGGTACCGGGCCATTATCCACCCCGTATGACATCTGTGTGAGGCGCGTGTAATGCCTTATTACTTCTACCTCGCTAACCTCTGGTAGCTCTGGAGGCTTTTCTCTCCTCAGCTTAGCGGGTATCTTTATGTCCCCAACAGCTTCTTTTATCACAGGATCTATCTCCGGGACTATGAATCCTCTTCTTCCCGGCCTCGATAACTCGAAGATCAGGGGTTCATCCCATCTAGCCTGCCTAAACATGTTTTATCCCTCTAAGAAGTTTTTGATGAGAACAGCTAGTCTATCGATATTGTTCTTCGTGTGGAGCTCTGTGAAAGAGAATATTGCTGTCTCTCCTAGCCAAGGATAAATATTGCCGACATAGTATCCGCCATGCACACCATTGTTTAGTAGATACTCGTGTAGCTCGGAGTATTTTTTGCCGGAAGCTTCAAGCCTTAGTGGGAACTCCTTGAAGAAATCGGCGGTGAAGACTCTTGTGTTGACACCGTTTATTTCACT
The DNA here is from genome assembly GCA_027083045.1 of Desulfurococcales archaeon. Lineage (GTDB taxonomy): Archaea > Thermoproteota > Thermoprotei_A > Sulfolobales > Desulfurococcaceae > JAADCY01. Next base: position 3,518 of record JALWQP010000008.1, on the reverse strand, counting down.
CAATTTCTTGGCGGCGTAGTGGGAATTATAGTAGATCAATTCTGCGAGTTTCGTGATTCCTTTCTTACCGAGGAGAGCAAGATATACGGCCGCTGCTATAGCGGATAATGCCTCGTTTGTACATATATTGGAGGTTGCTTTCTCCCGTCTGATATGTTGTTCTCTCGTCTGAAGTATCATTGCAAAGGCCCTATCCTTACCGTCGATTGTTGTTGTTAGACCGATTAGTCTGCCCGGCATCTGTCTCAGAAGCTTCATATCATATCTTATGGCAAAGATGCCGAGATACGGGCCGCCATAGTTTAATCCTAGGCCGAGGGGCTGACCTTCACCGACAGCTATGTCTGCCCCTAGCTGGCCGGGAGGTTTAATGAGGCCTAGTGATAATGGTTCTACACCAATAACGTATAATGCTCCCGCGCGGTGAGTTATATCCGATATCTCCTGTATGTTCTCCTCGATTAGCCCGAAGAAGTTCGGGTTCTCAATATATATGGCGGCGGTATCCTTATCAACAAGTTTCTCAAGTTCCTCAGCTTTGCATATTCCTTGTTCTCTATCAATACCTGTCTTGACGATTAAGGCATCATGTGGGGCAAGATATGTTCTGATGACTTTCTCGTGGAAGGGGTTAAGTGTACCGCAGAGAACAATCTTTTTCCTTCCACGCTTTACACGTAGTGCCATGAGAAGGGCCTCAGCTGCAGCAGAGCCCCAGTCATACATCGATGAATTAACAATGTCCATGTCCAAGAGCTCCGCCATCATGCTCTGGTACTCGAAAAGGGCTTGCATGAGCCCCTGGTTTATCTCGGCCTGGTAAGGAGTGTATGCTGTGAGGAATTCTCCTCTAGAGACTATGTATCGTACTGGTGCAGGGACATAGTGTGGCCATGCACCGCACCCTAGGAAGGGGGGCGGGTTCTTGAACACCTTATTCTTGGAGAGTAGACTCTCGGCTCTCCTCCTAACCTCTATCTCTGAGAGTATTTTCCCCTCGCCAATCGGTAGTTTGTCCCATTCTTTAGGATTCATGCGGATACTGGGCGGTATATCGTTAAAGAGCTCATCTATTTTCTTGACCCCTATTTTCTCCAACATCTTCCTCCTGGTTTCCTCGGCAGAATTAGGCATCCATGGATGTCCCAAACCATTGTCCCTCTACAGAGTCTTTAGCCAGGTAATATCTCTCAGGCTCCACGTATTATTCTATTTTGGAATAATTGAATAATGATATATAGTGTATGGGTGTCCAGAATATTAGATTGTAATAACTCGATACAGGTGTTTACCGTGCCCCGCATACCACTACTAGACTTCTATGTCGAAAAACTAGGTGCTGAGCCAGGTCGTTTCGGGGATTGGGAAGTACCAATGCTTTACACAAGTGCTATCGAGGAACACATGAATGTTAGGACTTCTGCTGGCTTCTTCGATGTAAGTCACATGGGGAGGGCCATCCTCAAAGGATCGGATGTACTAGATCTTATACAGAAGATATACACGAAAGACCTATCAAAAGTTAAAGAGGGCTGGCTGAGCGGCCCAACTCTTGCTCTCAACGAGTATGCCCGGGTCAAGGACGATGAGATGCTCTATAAGGTTAGCGATGAAGAATGGCTACTAGTAACTAATGCTCTTGTCAGAGAGAAAATGCTCTCCTATATAAAGGAAATAGCTTCTAAGCATGGCTATCATGTAGAGATCCGGGACATGACGTTTGGCTACTCAATGATAGCACTACAAGGACCTCGCTCCCCGCAGATCTTGGAGGAACTGGGAGCTGGATGGGCAGCGGATATGAAGGTTCTGGAGTTCAGGATGAACGAAGAGATAGCGGGCCGTAAAGTATTCCTTATTAGCAGGAGCGGCTGGACAGGCGAGGATGGATACGAGATATGGGGTGAACATAAAGAAATAGCGGGCCTAGTTGAGAAGCTCGTAGAGAAGGGCGTGAAGCCAGCAGGTATAATCGCTAGGGATACACTACGCATGGAGATGGGCTTCGTCCTCGGCGGGCACGAGTACGGTGAGGATCCGCTCAAATATCCTTGCGCTCTCAGCCTACGCTACGGTCTCGGAGCTATCTCTTGGAAGAAGCACGGCTTCATTGGCGAGGAAGCACTTAGAGCCTACCGTAGGGAAGGCGTCCGATGGATCAGAGTTGGGATCAAAATGAGCAAGAAAGCCGCTAGGATAATACCGAGGGAGGGCGCTAAGCTTGTTGTCGAGGACCAAGTTGTTGGATGGATTACGAGCGGCTCATTTTCCCCAGTCCTGAAGAGGGGTATCGCGCAGGCATACATAGATGTCCGATATGCTCTCTTCGGTGAACCTATAGATGTCGAGGTCAGAGGTAAACTTTATCAAGCGAAGATAGTTGATTTTCCATTCATTAAGAAATAAAGGGATAGTCTATACGATCTTTTTAACAATGTACCTCCTATAGTCAACGAGTATCTTGACGTATCCGTGGAGCATTTCGTCAACATCGGGATCTCCAGTGTCAACCCTAAGGTATGGGAGATCTTTGATCTTGTTCCAAGTAGCGATAATAATGATGTTATTCCTACCAATTCTCCTAATGACACGGGGAGACAACTGTTGATTACCCCTCCCAAATATGAATCCCTGACCACCTATAGGTGATACAATAATTTTCGCTTTGCCGTATTGGTCTAGGAGTCTGAGTATACCTGCTTCATCGAGATCTTTGCCTACGAGCTTCTTATTAACTATTGCATCAACCCCAAGCAGTGTTTTATCTATACCCAGAAGATCTGCGACAGCCTTAACAGTAGTGCCCGGACCCAGCAAGTAGAGTGTATCGGGCTCCATATCCTCCACTATTGTCCGCGCTATAGCAAGCTTGTTCTCTTCTTCCTCTCCACCCTTCGAGACGGTCTTCATGTATTGGAGCAGATCATCTCGCGGCAAAGGTACCTTGAGGTAACCATAAAGCCTTATCCGCAAAACTCCCCTGCGATAAGCTTCTTCATCGATATCGAGAACTTCTCTCTCGACAAGGCTTGTCCGTCCCCTGAGGAATTCGTCGAGGACCTTGGCGGCTGCTCTAGGGTTTACAGCGAATACTGCGCTGAACATTTTAACGCCGCTTGGAACACCTAGAACAGGTATTTCCTCATCCACGGCATCAAGTATATCTCTAGCAGTCCCATCTCCACCGACAAAAACAATAATGTCCACGCCCTTTCCAACCATTTCCCTCGCCGCGGCCTTCGTATCGTCGGCTGTAGTTCTCTCTTTCTTTTCCCCCACGACTAATCTAAGGAGATCCTTCTTGTTCGAGGCGAGGACTTCTTCTTCCCCCATAGCCCCGGCGGCCGCTATTATCTCGAAATCCGTAGACCTTACATGGTTTAAGAACTCGATAGCTCTCTGGGGCGATACTGGCTCAGCCCCCCTACGCAACGCCTCCTCATAGGCTTCTCCATCCGTGCCTTTAAGACCTACGCGGCCGCCCATACCTGCTATAGGGTTCACTATTATGCCTACTC
>JALWQP010000007.1:910-9259 GCA_027083045.1 Desulfurococcales archaeon | reverse complement strand
ACTTTGTATTATACATATAAAAATATTATCATTAAATCAATGTAGCAAGACAACGTGTTATGGATAGGTAAGTGTTTCTCCAGGTTTTAGTATTACGACCTTCGTCGTAGTAGTATTTTCAACCAATTCCTTGAACTTCTCAGGATCGGTTTTTATTGGTGGGAATGTGTTATAGTGCATAGGTATTGCTATTCTCGGTCTTATCATATGTACTGCTTTTACCGCCTCTTTCACACCCATAGTGTAGTGCCCACCTATTGGGAGCATTACTATGTCAGGAGAGTAGAGCTCGCCTATAAGGCTCATCTCAGCGAAAAGCCCAGTGTCACCTGCATGATATATGCTTATGTCTTTTCCTCTGATCACGAATCCTACGGGGACGCCGCGCTGGCTACTATGCAGGGCTGGCGTCATAACCACTTCTAGATCTGGAATCTTTAGTTTTCCACCAATATTTCCGTCCACAGCATCTACGCCCTGCTCGCTTGCATAAAGAGCTACTTCAAATATGCCGACTATCTTGGCGCCTGTGGCTTTGGCTATTTCAATAGCATTTCCCATGTGGTCGCCATGATCATGTGTGACAAATATGTAGTCAATGGGTTTCTTCTTATAATCATCTACTTTAACCGGGCTAAGCGGGTTTTCTAGCCATGGATCGATCAATATTGTTTTCTCCTTGCCATCAAGACCAGTCAATACTACCTCAAATGCTGAGTGGCCCAGATACTTTATTATGGCCATAATTATCACCCCTCAGAACTATGCATTTATCCCGTTATTCTTCTAGTGACTATACCCGAAATAAATCTTTAAACAAGAAACATAATATCCTTCGGTAAGCTCTACTATATTGGTGAAAACTCTTGGGTAAACTGGACGACAAAGCTATAGACAAGCTGATCAGAGCTGGAAGAATAGCGAAGACCGTCCGTGAAGAAGCCGCTAAGATGGTAAAACCTAGGATGAGACTCGTTGATCTCGCAGAACATATTGAGAACAGGATAAGAGATCTAGGCGGTGAACCTGCTTTCCCGACAAATCTAAGTATTAACGAGATCGCCGCACATTATACACCACTTATTAATGATGAAACTATAGTTCCCGATAACGCTGTCATAAAGATAGATATAGGAGTGCATATTGATGGTTACATCGCTGACACTGCAACAACAGTGACATTCAATCCAGTTTATGAGCCTCTCCTTGAGGCTACAAGAAAAGCACTAGAATCTGCACTCTCTATTCTCAGACCCGGAATAAAAGCCAAAGATATCGGATATATTATTGAGACAACTATTGAAAGTTACGGCTATAAACCTGTAAGAAATTTAACGGGCCACAGTATCGACCGATACATTATACATAGCGGCAAAAGCATACCTAACTTTAACGACGTATTTAGCAGATGGAAGCTCGGGGACGGGGTATACGCTATAGAGCCTTTCGCAACCAACGGTATTGGACTAGTAAAGGAGGGGAAAGCAAAGACCATATACTCCATTAAAAAGAGACGGGGTAGGCTAACCATGTACGAACGAAAATTATTCGAGAAAATATGGAGTGAAAGACGCACCCTACCATTCTGTGAGCGGTGGTATAGGGATATGTTTTCGAATATTGATGGCTTGAGAAATACTATTAAGATGCTTGAACGCCACGGTGTGATCTTATCTTACCCCATACTGATTGAGAGGGGAGGAGGAATAGTTGCCCAGTTCGAACACACAATAGTTGTTAATGGCGATGAAATCATCGTTACAACTCTATAAAGCGTGTTTTGGATTAAAAATATTAAGATACGAGTACATTACACCCTAGGAGAGACAGGGTGTTAAGGTGTAATAATTATTGGCGACCGACTGGGTCTCGTTAGCAACACAGCTCATATGGATAATATTGTTTATATTGATATTCACCGGGGCTAACCAAAAGATCCAGATGCGTCTATGGAGCTACGATATAAGAAACAAGTTGTCAGTCATAAAATCATATTTAGAACAAGATCGAGCACGTGTAGAGAGGCAACTCAAAAACCTGGGAGTAAAATCTCCTGATCTGCTCATCAAGCGTGCTATGGACTTTTTTATAATACAGCCAGTGGACATAGAGCCCACTGATATAATAAAACGTCTAGAACACCTGATCATAACGGGAGATAAAAGCTTCAGGAAAATGGTTGAACAAGTTATACCTACATCCACAAAGTACGAACGAAGCCTTGTTGAGACTGGATTATCTATAGTTGGAGTTATGAACCAGATATACAAAATTGTCCGCCACTACCTATTGTCGGGAGAGAAAGAGAACAACTGGATACTTTTAATGCAGTTAGAAATGTCCATGCCCCAAATCATGAGGATCGTTGAGACCTATCATAAATCCTTAGATGCGTTCCTAACTGGCACACCAATAGGTGATAGCGTGGGCCCTCTCGTAGCCTATAGACTGATCGAGCTAGGAAAGGTGATCTCAAAGAAAGTAGTAGAGGATACAAGTATAACAGAACTATGGCTTGATGATCGCAGAATATACGTTATCAAGGCAGAAGGGCCAGGAAGCAATGTCGGGAGGCCAGGCCGTGTTCTTTATGACCTAGTGGAGGAACTCAAAGGCGGAGTTGACCTCGTCATAACAATTGATGCTGCGTTAAAGCTTGAGGGAGAAGAAACAGGCGAAATAGCCGAGGGCATTGGAGCCGCAATAGGTGATCCAGGACCCGAAAAGATAGCCATAGAAAGGGCAACGACAAAGTACGGTATTCCTCTTAAAGCACTAGTAATTAAGATGGATTTAGGCGAAGCAATACATACTATGAAAAAGGAAATATATGAAGCAGGCGAAAAAGCTCTAGAATATGTGCGTAGGATCATAATAGAGTCTACCAAGCCCAAATCCACAATAATAGTGGCCGGAATAGGGAACACGTTGGGTGTACCAGGATGATATTTGACCAGAACACAATGCTCATACTAACACTTATCGCGCTCGCAATACTAGTCATACAATTATACATGGAGTATAGGCGCAAACCCAAACAAGCCAAGTATATCCCAAAAGAAGTGATTGTATGTAAGAAGTGCGGCTACGAAGCAGAAAGAGACTACGAACCGGGAGACTTTATATCCCTCGTCAAAGGGAAATGCCCCAAGTGCGGCGGAGAACTAGTGATAAAAGCTATTTACTCGGTAAAACTCGAAGAAAGAAAAACTTAAAAGCTAGCCACTCTAATCTAGGTTATCGGCGGTCCGACCCGGCCATAGTGGCCGGGCAACACCCGGACTCATATCGAACCCGGAAGTTAAGCCGGTCACGTTGGGGTGGGCCGTGAGGTCCGCGAGGCCTCGCAGCCGCCCCAAGCTGGGATCGGGCCGCCATTAACTCCTCCACTCCTTAATGACACAAATCAAAATATCACGGATAGTATAGTTAGTTGTAGTTAAGACTCTAATACTGTATTCAAACAAAGATATGAAATGGTGATTGTATGGATAATCTACCCTATACGTCAATAAGAATTAAGAACTTTAATATCGATGATCATATTCTGACGGGCATAGAAATAGAGCTTCCGAATGCACCTAACTTGGTTCTATTGAGAGGAGAAAAAGGCTTCATTATGTGTGGATATCTAAATATCGATGTATGTGAGAAGCTCGGTCTTATCGCTGCAATGGTTTCAGGTGTTAAGACTGTGGAGGACTTGCTGGATGCACAGATTAGGGCCTCTACCACTAAGGCTAAAGAACTAGGTATAGTACCAGGCAAAAAAGTAAAAGAAATAATAGATTTAATCTAGTGGTTGTTAGGGTCTGATCGAAGATGAGCCGTTCCCTAGGGATAGCACTTATTATTCTCGGGTTTACGCTTGCTCTTGTATATTTTATCGGCCTAGTTATCGCTCCAGACATGTATGTCGGCGGCATCAGATTTTCTGACCTGCTCATAAGAGCAGCTGTACTAATAGCGATATTTGGAATTTCGGGTTTCATAATGTATGTAGGCTACGTAATGATAACTGGTGCAAAAGAAATATCAAAAGAAGAAGCTGTTAAGGAATACAAGGAATCACAGAGGTGATCTTTTGGCTTCACCAACACGTGTTAAGATAATCGCGACAGTAGGCCCAGCGACAAATAGCTATGAAATAATAAAGAGACTGATATCGGAGGGCGTTAGCTGTTTCAGAATAAACTATTCTCACGGAGAACCAAAGATCTGGGACGAATGGATCAGCTATATCCGCGACGCTTCTACCGAGCTGGACACCGTAGTATCAATAATGGGCGATCTTCCAGGACCCCAAATAAGAATAGGAGACATAAAACCTCAGGAAATACATACTAAGGACAAAATATTCCTAGTCCTAGGAAATTCCGCCTCAGAAGAAAAAACTATTCCAATACCTATAAAGAAGGTTTTCGAGACACTCGAGATCGGTGATCTCGTACTACTTGACGACGGAAAAATAATGCTTAGAATAGAGGATGTATCGGAAAACCAAGCAGTAGCAACGGCTTTAAACGACGGCGTCCTTCTACCACATAAAACACTTGTTATACATGGAAAAGAAATCAATCTACCTTCACTGACCGAACGCGACGTACAATACGTGAAGTACAGCGTGAACAAAGACATAACATTCCTAGCCCTAAGCTACGTCAAAACATCAAAGGACGTAGAAGTCGTAAGAGATCTTGTTAGCAGACTCACCAAGAATCCCCTTAAACTGGTCGCCAAGATCGAGACCAGATCCGCGGTTAATAATCTCAGAAGCATTATAGAGGCTTCAGACGCGGTCATTATAGCTCGCGGAGATCTAGGCATGCACTACTCTCTCGAGGAACTACCTTTCCTACAGAAGAGAATCGCATATTTATCCCTAAAATACGGCAAACCAAGTATTGTAGCCACACAACTCCTAGAAACCATGGTCAACTACCCGAGGCCAAGTAGAAGTGAAGTAGTTGACGTTATGAATGCAGTAATGGATCTCATAGATGCGCTGCTCTTAACAAATGAGACCGCTGTAGGCAAATACCCGATAGAAACTATCAGATGGTTGAAAAGAATAGTGCGTATAGCTGAAGCAAATATCAACAAGACGAGTATAGAGTCGATAAGATCCGATTCTGCCAGCACACTGCGCGAAAAATATGCGCTTGGACTAACCTTACTAGCTGAGCATATCAATGCAAAGATACTGGTCTATACAAAAACGGGAACAATACCCTCCCTCATTTCTAGATATCGGCCACAAGTGGATGTATACGCCGGCTCGACACATCATAGAATCTCAGAAGAGCTAACTATTAGATACGGCATCAGGCCATATAAGATTAAAGTAGTGAAAGAAGACAAACGGATAGACTATGACAAGGGAGTTCAGCTACTCTATAATTTGCTAAGACAAATAGGGGAGATCGAATACGGAGATATTATAGCAGAGGCTTACGGGAGGAAAGAAACAGAGATCCATTCCATAAAGATCAGACAAGTTATATAGATTAGAATAAAGCCGCCGGCGGGATTTGAACCCGCGACCACCGGCTATCTCGACCTCGGAGCTTTTTAGGAACCCGTTACGAGGCCGGCGCTCTACCGGCTGAGCTACGGCGGCAGACTCTAGGAATGGATTTAGTATTATGGGAAAAATTAAAATTTACTTTAATGCTTTCAATGCATTCTCCGCCATATCCTTCATAACTGCGTAGGGATCCTTTGCTTTTACAATGGCTGAAGCGACGAGGACGCCCAGCGTTCCAAGTTTAACTGCGGCGTAAACGTCTTCTCCCTTGCTTATACCAGCACCTGTTAGCAGTACTACGTCTGGGTTATGTTTCTTAACGAGTTCGATGCTTCTCGTTATCACTTCAGGTTTAGCTTTACTTACAGGAATACCCGTCCCTATGAGCTCTGGGGGCTCTACAGCAACGATATCGGGATTGAGGACCGAGACCGCCGCCGCTGTCTCAGGCACGTCTGCACAAACTATCTGCTTAAGAGACAATTTCTGCGCCTTTTTGATCAACCAATTAATGTCCGCCAGCTTTAATCTGTGCTCGCTATGATTCAGTATTAAGCCATTAGCACCGATCTCTTTTACTGCTTCTATGGGTATGAAGCCTGTTCTAGCGCCGGGCTCCACAGGGTCAGCGTGTTGCGCATAGACCTTTACTCTGCTTCCCTGTACAATCTCTAGTATCCTGTATATTTCGGTGAAAGGAGGGGCGAGTATAACATCTACGTCGTACTCATCAACAATCTTGACTGCATCCCGGGCTATCCTGAGTGCATGCTCGCCGAAGCTATAGGGATAATATGCTTTGAAGTTGACAGCAATTATGGGACGGACCATCCTTGCCACCCTGAAGCTACAAAATATTGTTTGGAATATTTAGTACATAATAAATTGAATAAAAAACATGTTTCAGATTCTTTACTGACCCCCACTCAACAACTCGCTGTGCTTCTTTATCACATGTACTTCTTCTGTCTTTACGAATCTGTCTTTAAGCTTCTCGAGAACTTGAGGCAGTGTTGTATACTCCATCTCTTCAGGCCCTAGTCTGTGCGGCATGAATGGGCCATGTCTCCTCATGTATTCCGCTATCAGGTTTCCTAGTCTTCTAGTTTCATCGAATGCAACATCGTCGAATAGGTCTGCGGGTCCGATCAGCCTGCCCTTACAAATGTTCCAGCCCAGCGCAATTATTCTTGGTGGTCCATCGAATCTTGTTACTCTAGCATACTTTAGCGGCACCGGTATTATTGGGCCATGATGGCTTCCACGCATCCAGCCAGCCACTAGATGCGGGAAGCTAAATGCCTCAAGCACTTCACCGACTGCTGGTAGGCCGTGCTGTGCACGTACAATGGCCACCGGGTCGTCCTTACCAACATATTTGCCCGCGATCAGATTGAGCCTTTCAACGCTCACAACGGCTGCCTGTAGGCCGTCCTTCCTATATACGCGTCTGATTACATAGCGGCTTGGTGTACCAATTAATGCGAGAATGTCGTACATCTCTTCGGGGCTCTTGAGCTTTACGCTTCTGCCTTCGAATACATCATATACTTCGAAGATGAAGCCTTCATGCATCCTGGGATCTATTACCAGCCCTGCAGTGTTGAACGGATCCGCGAATATCCTGAATATGGGAAGGTTGAATGCCCCAGGCTCCGTCTTGTCGGCGTGAAACGTTATTACGGTCTCGGCTTTACGCTCCTCCATCTCAATCTCGGCTACTCCGGGACCTAATCCCCTAACATTCCCGGAGAAAGCATCACTTAGTAGGTCCTGCCCAGCTGCATATAGTTTTAGTTCTCGTGCAACCTTTGCAGCAGCTTGGAAAGCGTTCCAAGCTAGTTCATGTATTTCTGGACTATCCACACCTTTTCTATGCGTCATTATGAGCTGTATGTCATCACCTACATGTGTCACATAGAAATCAATGATCAATCCTTTCTGCTTCGCCTCAGCAAGAACCTTTGTTGCAGCTGCTAGCTGGTCAGGATGTGGCATATGATGCCCAGCTAGGCTCCCTACATCTGCTTTTATCACGGAAAGAGTTATCTTCTCAGCCATTACAATCACCCGTTCTTCCACGATTATAATTGTGCTATATATATTATATTAAAATGAAGGTTTTAAATATAGCTTTGTATCCTGACAATAAATTACATATATGAGTTTAACATCTTGATTAAAACACAATTTAATAATATCATTATTTCTCTGGCACAATCTCAGGAAGATAGTATTGTCCGATACTTTTCTGGTACCTGTCAAGATAAGAACCCGGTTTATTTACTCTAGGTCTGCCAGTCTGCGGATCCCTTCTCACCGTAACGTCCAGCTCTTTAAGGAGTTCATTAAATCCCGCGCTGATATCCAGCGGCGATGTTGTATAGCCTTCTTTTCCAGGTATACCTTTGAAGACCATAATTCTATTTGCCACAAAGTTTTGCAACATCAGATCGTGCTCTACTACGAGCGCAGTTTTCCTCTTCTCCTCAATGATCCTCCGGATCACTTTAGCAATAGCTAGTCTTTCCTCAACATCGAGATAGGCCGATGGTTCATCAAGTAAATATAAATCAGCAGGTGTCGCTAATGCGACCGCTACAGCTAATTTTTGTAGCTCACCACCACTGAGCTCATCGACGCGTCTCTCCATCATTTTGTTAAGGCCGAGCTTCCTTACCAGTTCGGCGTAGATCCAAGACGCTGGGTTCACTGCTTCTGGTGATGCTCTACGAAGATTAGCCGCAACTGTTTCCTCGGGGAAAATCTTTGGTGAAAGTTCTTGGGGCTTAACGCTTATCTTTTCAACGGATATAATGACA
>JALWQP010000007.1:0-900 GCA_027083045.1 Desulfurococcales archaeon | reverse complement strand
TGACATCTCCTTCATCGGGACTGAGTATCCCGGCTAGTATTTTTACAAACGTTGTTTTGCCTATTCCGTTAGGACCTAGCACACCTAATACTTCACCGGGATATATTTCTCCACCCTCAACTCGTAGAATGAAGCCTGAGCTCTCATACTTCTTTGTCATATCTGTCCATTTAACAATAGTATACTCTTCGGTACTCTGTTGTTGTTGGGATACAGTTATCTTGAATATTATTGGTTCTCTCCTGATCCTCATGTTCTCCGCCGGCAGATAGCCCTCAAGGTAATTATTAATGCCTGCCCTGGCACCGTACGGCTTAGAAACGATGCCGTAGACTCCTGGCTCGCCAAAGATGACTGATATTTGATCGCTTATGTAGTCGAGGATCATTAAGTCGTGCTCTATTACTGCAACATATTTCTTGCTTACATCAATAAATTCTCTGATAGCTCTAGCAATGCGCAGTCGTTCTCTAATATCTAGATAGCTGCATGGCTCGTCAAAGAAGTATGAATCGGCATCTTTCAACAGTACAGCGGCAACTAAGAACTTCTGTAATTCACCACCACTAAGATTGGCTATTTTTCTATCAGACAAGTGTTTAAGTCCTAATGCTTCAAGGATTTCCCTGTATAGCCCTCTTTCATCAGCCTTCTTCAATAATTCACCGACACGCCCCCTCAGCATATGTTTTGCGAGCTCGACATACTGTATTTTAACGACTGCCTTGATCTTGCCATCGGCTAGTTTCTTCAAATAGTTCTGTATCTCGGTACCTCTGAAGGCCTTGATTATCTCGTCCCATTCCGGGGGATCATTATATCTTCCAAGGTTCGGCTTTAATAATCCAGACAGTATTTTCACGCTGGTCGTTTTACCGCTTCCATTCCGCCCTATTATAC
>JALWQP010000006.1 GCA_027083045.1 Desulfurococcales archaeon | reverse complement strand
ATATAAACGTGAGGGACGAGGCGAACAGTTTCATAAGCCTAGACCTCCCAGGCCTCAGTACCCGATGCCGCTAGGAGTACATTGTAACCCATTATGCCCATTCTTCGTATGTACTAAAAGAGCAAATGGTGTAGTAAACAAAGCATACAGAGGTAAAAACAAGAAGGTAGCCTATTGTAGACTGACTGGAAGCGAGTGTATAGGTGCCGAGTGCAAATATGCTGCATGCAGGTTAAATTCGATGTTACCTGACGGGAAATGCGCGAAAGCACTCGAGAAAACACGTAGGGAGACAAGTGATGAAGAATTATTCAGAGAAATGGAGGAAATAGAAGACTATGATATAGATGAGTTTAGATGACCTCTCCAGCGACGATAAATATTGTGTTCAATACCAAGAACATCTAGTATTTTGCCAACGATAAAGTCGATAAGGTCTTTTATCTCTACAGGTTTATGGTAAAAGGCAGGAGATGCTGGAAGAATAATTGCTCCCATTCTAGCTAATTTGGCGAGATTCTCCAGATCTATAAGGGATAAAGGTGTTTCTCGAAACACGATTACGAGCTTGCCCTTCATCCTTATAATAGATGAGGCTGTACGGAGCAACAGGTTATCTTGTATACCATGAGCGAGTTTTGCAACTGTATTAAGGCTACACGGTACTATGATCATGTCGTGATTGACTAGATTACTCGAGCTTGCCAGTATGGAGTCCATATCATCCTCATCGAAAAAATCAATCCCTTGTCTCTGTGCTATTGTAGAAATTGTTGTACCTACCTCATGCTCAGCGATTTTACGGGCGAATCTGGTCTCAATAACATATATTCTCTTATAATATTTGCTTAATAGATCAACGTTGTCTAGGAGAGCATACGTGTAGACTACACCGCTAGCTCCACTAACGCCTATAACCAAGCCTTTTCTCAAAAGTCAGCCACCTAGACATTGAGTGAGATGATCAGACCTGCGCGGGCTCATCATGGTTTGTCTCAGCCCTTTCGAGCTACATCATTTCTATGATTGGTATTATTCGGGTGTATTATTATATTATTGACTAGGTGTGCAATATGGGCTGGATTGATAGAGAAAAACTTGATAAGTTCGTGTTTGAGCTGCTTGGACGGGGCATCTATGTCTCGCGCCACTCGTATAGCTATAGAATAATGTATGGCAAGCATATGGTTTTAGGAGTCCATGTTTATCCGGGGTATAACGAGATATGTGTAAGGGTCTATGTTGACTCAGGTGGTGAACTATGCAATGAGGTGTTATCAACGGTTTTGTCTGTTATAAAAGAAGTTTTCCCTGGCTATAAGATCAATATAAGGGAGTATAGGTCAGTAATTCATGGGGATAGCTAATGATCGAGAGGCTGTCGACAGGTATCTCTGAGATAGACAGGATGCTTAAGGGAGGCATACCCCGGGGCTTCACAATAGCGGTTGTAGGCGAGCCAGGTACAGGCAAAACAATATTCTCTTTACACTTCATAGCTGCTGGTATAAAGAATGGTGAGAAAGGCATATACGTGACTACCGAGGAATCACGTGAAAGTGTTATCAGACAAGCAGAGATGTTCGGCTTCAAGTTTAGAGATGCTGTGCGTAGAGGAGAACTAATAATCATTGATGCCCTAATGGGCGAACACGGTGATCCCTGGAGTCTGAGAGAACTTACCGTTGAAGAACTTATATCGAAGATAATGGATGCTAAGAGGACTCTAGGCTATGGACACGCAAGACTCGTGATAGATTCCATGAGCGCCTTCTGGCTAGATAAACCCGCTATGGCTAGAAAGTACAGTTATGTCATAAAACGTAGACTCTCAAAATGGGACTTAACAATGGTGTTGACAAGCCAATATGCTGTAACGACAAGCCTAGGATTTGGCTTTGGCATAGAGCATGTTGCTGATGGAATAATCAGGTTCAGAAAGAAAATAGTGGGCGGGTGCCTTAGAAGATTTCTGATCATTGAGAAGATGAGGCAAACAGACCATGATAAGAGGGTCTATGAGATCGATATTGTCGATGGCAAGGGCATTGTTGTTAAAGGCCCATATAACGCGACTAGAGATGATATTATGTTGCCTTCATCGATAATCAGAAAAATCAGACAGGCACAGCTTAAAAAAGAGCAAGAGCTCTCATCAACAGATATCGAGGAACTAGACGATAATGTTTAGGTCATAGTCCGTCTCTTTTATTCCAGGCTCATAAGCGGTAGGATCTAGCTTCGTGAGAAATCTGAAGTAACGACATGCTATATCATGGGCGAATGCATGGAGGTCTTTTAGAAGAACGCTGTACTGCTCCCGTAGTTCTTCCCATGTCCTGCCCTGCAGTGCCTTACCAATTAGGATTACTTCGCGGATCTTGGAGAGCTCGGGCCTCTTATCTTTAGGAACGAGCCAATGTATCTTTGCGATCTTATTCATTAGGTCCGCAGCCGCCTCAAAAGTCATTGGCCCCATGCAATAAACCCATAGACGCTCGAGCTGTACAGGCGAGAAGATATGTTTAGGGATATCATCGAGTATTGGTTCGCCGGAGGAGAGGAGCTGTAATGCAACCTCTATTTCCATATCCTGATAATTTACTGGTAAACTATCAAGTAGTTTCAGTTTGAACTCCTTATTGGCCATAGTAACCATTTTCTTGGCTTCACTGCTTATCGGCTTGATTACTAGTAGTGTGTATTCTCCGCTTACAGGATTACGGTCGGGGCTTATATGAACTGGTATGAAACCGTTCTTGATCCAGAACCTGAGGAGCTCGGGGTTAACGCCGAATCCTGCTGCAATCCAGTCGTATCCTTTTTCTCTAGCCTCTTTCTCGACTTTTTCCAAGCCCCAACTCCCTATTCCTTTTCCTTGCACATCAGGATGTGTTGCTATTCGCACTATTCTTAAGCCAAAGAGTCTCGCGAAATCTATGTATCTAGCGTGTTTCAGGAACCTGTCAGGGATTATGTTACCGGGTATTTTTCCTCCTTTAAGTAGCTCTTTGGCTAGTTCCTCATCTATTCTGCCCTCATACGCTATCTGTAGTGCGCAGACTATCTTTCCATGTCTGGTCTTCACTGCTCTGACAATATGGTGTGGTGCATCAGCGATCATTCCCAGGTCATCTGGCTCGTTTCTGTAGTGGGCTAGGACATATATTCCGAACAGTTGGCGGAGTTCTTCCTCTCCTTCTTTGCTGAAGAGGTAAGCGGGATCATACTCTGTATATATGAGATCCTTGTTCTTTATGTCCTCGAGATCCTCTTGTGTAAGCTCTGCCGGTTCAGCGTCCAGTAGGAGCGTTTTGAACTGCCACTTCTCGATGGGGTCGTCGGCGCTGTATCGTATAGGTTCCGTCATCTCGTATTTGTACAGTATGGTTTTCTTGTCTTCTTCGAGTTTCTTGAGGAATCTTACACTGAAGCCTCGCCCGGCTCCTTCATAACCGTGTATTGTTGTTGAAAAGACGAGCCTGTTGTGTGCCCGCCATATCCTGTGTAGCATTGGGACAGGTATTCCAGCAGCCTCATCTACTATTACTATGTCTCCACGTATCCTGGGTATGTTTATCGGTTCCCAGTACTCTATGCTAAATCGTTCTCCTCTGAGTTCGATCACATTACCCTCCCGCTTTATCACCTTGTACTCGTAGCCTAGCGCGTCAAGAACTGTGCGGGCCAGCATCATCAAGCTTTGTACATTGCTGGGCCTTGGCGCAGTTATGAGGATTCTCGGCTTAGGCTTCACTTTCTTCAACACATGGATTAATCCGACAGCACCTATTCCTACTGCACATGATTTACCCCTCCCTCTATCAGCAGTGATCACAATTACCTTTTTCCTTCCGTGTTTCGGTTTTTCGTAGAGTTGCTCCATGAGCTTGATTACTTCTACCTGATCCTGTGTAAGAGCTTTCTCATACACTATTTTTGGGAATAATGTCTTCTGAGGAAGAGATATTTTCTTAGTGCCTCTAGCCTGGTCTGGAGGCTTAGAGTACTTCTTAATGGTTTTCCTGGCATCAACATCGTATATTCCTATGCCTTCGAATTCGAGAAGCTTCTCTTTCACCCATTTAATGAATATATGTCTAGGTTCGGGGAACTGTGGGACAGTAAGGTTTCTCTTGAATATAGTCAATATATTATCCCATTTCTTCCATGGTGGGACGAGAAGTATTATGAGACCACCACCTTCCACTATCCCGATTAGTCTTCCGAGATCATTTGGCTTTAGATCTTTTGTCAGATCCATGACCAGGAACGAGAATGTCGAGCCGAGGTATTTCTCGCTGACCTCGTAGACAGCATATTTAAATATCGTGTATTTTGATTTATCTAGAATACTCTCTTCAAATACTTGCTTCTGTAGAACAGCATCGTCGAATTCGTCATGGAATACGTAGAGCCCCTTATACTGTTTTTGTTTATCATATTTGTGGCGCTGCTTCTCATAATACATTATGGTCTTTGCCGCGAATAAACCGAGTTTCTCTGGATCACTCCCGGTTAATACAACCATAGCTCTGTACCTGTTCTGTACCAAGAAACCAGCGCTTTTCCCTAAGTCGCGTAGGAATCTCGTAAATGATGATGGAAATTTCGTTGTGGTCATTATAAGTACACCATAAGCATACTGTTTCCTATTTATCTTGTTTTCTGTGTATAGCGCTGATAATGTATGGGTTGGGTGGAAAAATAAGGATTCGAGTTAGGTTTATGTATAAAAATCTTAGCCCACGATCATACGTTTCAGTTCTCTAGCCATCTTCTCATATCTCTCGATGTCCTCCTTGGTAAGGCTTGGCGGCACTATTTTCAATGCCTTGAGGAAGTGTTTCATCTGTACTGGCCTCACCTTGAATTCTTCGCGTAGAGCGATTATTGCTGCTTCTCTACAGACCGCTGCTATATCTGCGCCTGTGTATCCTTCAGTCATTTTGGCAAGTTCTTCGAGATTGACGTCTTCCGCCAGTGGCATTTTCCGTGTGTGCACCTTGAAGATCTCTAGCCTGGCTTTGAAGTCTGGTGGTGGTACGTAGATGAGTCTATCAAATCTTCCTGGTCTGAGGAGTGCCGGATCGACTATGTCGGGCCTGTTAGTGGCCGCTATTACTACAACTCTTCTGAGAGGCTCTATTCCGTCTAGCTCTGTTAGTAGCTGGTTAACTATTCTGTCCGTCACACCACTGGTGTCGTGTCTGTAGCCTCTTGCTGGTGCTATACTATCTATCTCGTCGAAGAATATGATCGCTGGTGCTACCTGACGTGCCTTCCTGAATATTTGTCTTATTGCTTTCTCTGATTCTCCTACCCATTTGCTTAGGATTTCGGGTCCTCTTACTGCTATGAAGTTGGCGCCGCTCTCGGTGGCGACAGCCTTAGCCAACAAAGTCTTACCAGTACCCGGTGGTCCGAACAACAGTATGCCTTTAGGCGGCTCTATACCCATTTCTTCGAATACCTTGGGGTTCTTCATAGGCCATTCAACGGCTTCTCTTAATTGTTGCTTCACGTTCTCTAAGCCACCAATGTCGTCCCAGTGTACCTCAGGAACTTCTACATAGATCTCTCTGATCAGGGTTGGCTGTACGTATTTGAGTGCTTCTAGGAAGTCACCCATCTTGACCTTTAGTTTTCTCAGCTTATCGGGTGGTATCGGCTGGCTGATATCGATCTTTCCTTCTTTCATGAATCTTCTTAGTGCTGCTAGTGCTGCTTCTTTGACCAATGCTGCTAAGTCTGCTCCTGTGTATCCATGGGTCATCTCGGCTATCTTAGTGAGGTCAACATCGTCGTCTAGTGGCATGTTCCTGGTATGTACGGCCAATATTTCTCTTCTAGCCCTCTTGTCGGGTGGCGGTATCTCGATTTCACGGTCGAATCTGCCCGGCCTCCTCAGCGCGGGGTCAAGAGCATCCGGCCTGTTAGTTGCTCCTATAACGATTACTTTGCCCCGCTCCTTTAGTCCATCCATTAGTGTTAGTAGCTGTGATACAACTCTCTTCTCTACTTCTCCCGTAACTTCTTCTCTCTTCGGAGCTATGCTATCTATCTCGTCGATAAAGATTATTGCTGGAGCATTCTCCTCGGCTTCCTTGAATATTTCTCTGAGCCTCTGCTCCGACTCGCCATAAAACTTACTCATTATCTCTGGTCCATTGATCACTATGAAGTACGCTCCTATCTCGTTCGCTAGTGCCTTCGCTAATAGTGTTTTACCGGTACCTGGTGGTCCGTATAGGAGTATGCCTTTAGGTGGCTCGATGCCGAGGTGTTTGAATAGCTCTGGGTGTTTGAGTGGTAGCTCTACTATCTCTCTTATTTTCTGCTTGGCCTCTTCGAGATCTCCTATGTCCTCCCATGTGACCTTGGGGATTCTCTTGGCTCTTTCAATCACTTCCTTCTGAACGGGCTCTTCCTTGATCTCTATCTCGGTGGAATCGGTAACGTATACCCTATAGCTCGGCTGTGCCGATACAACTACTAGCTTTATGGTTGCTCCAAATACTGGTATGATTATTTCTTCTCCACGGCTGATTGGCTTCCTTATAAGGAACTGTTTAACGTATTCGACGAAGTCCGGTCCAAACCTTATCGGCTCGGTTGGTGCTAACACGACCCTTGTGGCTGGCTCTACTCTGGTCTTTCTGACAGTTACTATGTCGCCTACACCAACACCTATTGCTGCTCTCATATAGCCATCTATCCTAATGGCTTCTTTCCCCTCGTCTTCTGGATATGCTGGCCATACTTGTGCAATAATACTCCCCTTAGGCCCCGTGATCTCAATGAAATCGCCCGTTGATACGCCAAGCTTCTGCATAGTTCTTCTACTAATCCTAGCGATCTTTCTGCCCACATCTCTTTGTCTCGCTTCCATGACTCTTAGTCTTACTTCTTTTTCCCCTGTCATTCTGAACACCTCATACGAAACCTCCTTCTGTATTATTTTATGGAACCATTCCTATTATTGTAATACTATACCTCTTTATATAATCTTGTCTCATAGTATGAAACATTATTATGATATTTGGAAAATGACTAAATAACACCTATAAGAGTATAATATACATGAGAGAAGTATATAATTGATTAAAAGTATAAGGTAAAAACGAAAAATAGGGGTGATACTATGGTCGAGAGAGTCAAGACAGGCATACCGGGATTCGACGAGATAGTGTATGGAGGAATACCAAAGCGTAACGTTGTATTGCTTAGTGGTGGCCCCGGGACTGGTAAGACTATATTTGGGCAACAATATTTATGGAATGGATTACAGATGGGCGAACCTGGAGTCTACGTTGCGTTAGAGGAACACCCGGTACAGGTAAGAATAAATATGCGTCAGTTCGGATGGGACATCAGATCTTATGAACAGCAAGGATATTTCGCCATTGTAGATGCATTTACGGGGGGAATAGGAGAAGCCGCAAAAAGGGAGAAATATGTTGTAAGGGACCCCACCGACGTTGGTGAACTAATAGACGTTCTCAAGGCAGCTATACGCGATGTAGGAGCTATGAGAGTAGTGATCGATTCGGTATCAACACTATACCTGACTAAGCCAAGTGTGGCTAGAAGCGTAGTACTACTACTTAAGAGAGTATTATCAGGTCTGGGAACAACATCCATACTAATATCGCAGGTCAGCGTCACAGAAAGAGGATTCGGAGGTCCCGGAGTAGAACATGCTGCAGACGGTATAGTAAGGCTTGATCTCAACGAGTTCAATGGAGAACTGATGCGAAGTATTATAGTATGGAAAATGAGAGGCACTAAGCATAGTATGAAGAGACATCCATTCGAGATAACCGATAAGGGTATAATAATATATCATAACAAGGTACTAAGAATACGTGGTGCATCAGTAGTATTCGAACAAATATAATGATATATTGCCCGCTGCTCAGAATCCATGAGCCCAAAATTATAAGAAGCTATCTTTTTATATCGTTCGTCTACGCCTAGATATTTTATAGGTTGACCATAAAATGATGAATCCAATGAGAGTTCATGGCTACTATAGATATTCCTGTCCTAATTGTGAGGGCGTAAATAATGATATGAGATTAATATATAAGGCTCCCTGCCAAAAATGTCTTCCTTCACAAATATTTGTTAAGATAAAGAAAGAGGTAGTCAATAAGGATTATCCATATATTATTAAATTATATTATGAAAACGTTTCCAAGCCTAAAGGCCTAAAGAAATTACATATATTTAATGAAAAAGTACAGGAATTTGAAGAGTTCTTTAAGAAAGCAACAGGTGGCTACAGATTCTGGAGTGCACAACGAACATGGGCCAAGAGAGTATTAAAGGGTAAATCCTTCAGCATTATTGCCCCGACGGGCATGGGCAAAACAATGTTTGCACTCGCAACAGCGCTTTACCTGGCAAAGAAAAATATCCGTTCCCATAGAGCCAACCGCTTGGACAGGCCAAAATGCTATCTAGTATTTCCTACAACACCACTACTTCTCCAAGCAGAGAAGCGTTTAAAGACACTGGCCAACAATGCTGGCATTAAATTATGTAGTGACGAAGAAGATGATCCGAAGTGTTTGAAGATAATAACATTCCATGGCAAGATCTCAAAAAAGAAGAAAGAAGAATACATGGAAGCTATTAGGAAAGGTGATTTCGATATTCTCCTTTCAACCAATATGTTCATGCACAAGAACTACCAGGAACTAATGAATAAACAGTACTCATTTATAGCACTGGACGATGTGGATGCAATACTAAGAAGCGGTAAAGCTATAAAAATACTGTTCTACATCCTCGGAGTCTCCGATGAAGAGATCCAGAAAGCCCTCGAATACATCCGTTTAAGGCAGCGGCTCGCCTTTCCATTAAAAGAAGATGAAAGAAAAGAACTAGAAAGACGCCTAAAAGAGCTAGAACGAGTTGTTGAGAAGACACGAAAGAAGATCAAGGCGATAATCCTCGTATCTAGCGCTACAGGGAAGCCTAGAGGGATCTATCCCAAGCTCTTCAAGGTACTCCTCGGATTCGAAGCAGGTAGCAAGCCAGAAGCGATAAGAAACATAGTGGACACCTACACGGAAATCACTGGTTCGGCAGATGAAGAAGTAGCTAGTATTGTGCGAAGACTTGGCGATGGAGGACTGGTCTACGTACCTATTGAACGTGGTATCGAGTATGCCGAACACCTAGCAGAGATATTAAGGCGGAACGGGGTCAAGGCTGAGGCATTCCATGCCAAAAAAGCTGTCAAACTACTCGATCAATTTGCTAATGGTGAAATAGACGTACTTGTCGGTGTAGCCACTTATTATGGAGTAATGGTTCGCGGAATAGATCTACCTTGGAGAGTTAAGTACGCAGTATTCGTCGGGGTTCCACGCCACAAATTTAGTAC
>JALWQP010000005.1:7130-9412 GCA_027083045.1 Desulfurococcales archaeon | reverse complement strand
AGACAAAACAACATCACCCAAGTCACCGCCGACCGAACCCTCCCGCTCATCTACGCCCACATGATCGAGCAAGCCGGCATCAAACTCACCTGCGATCTCGATCTTGGCATCATGGACCGCCGAGCCAAGGACGAAATCGAACTCGCCCACCTCCGCAACGCCCAAGCGATCACCGAAGAGGTCATGCGCTATGCCTGTGAACTCATCTTCAACACTTACTACTATCTTCAGCCTGTAAGGCTCGCTATTGGTGCGTGCTTCAAGCTCCGACATCGCGTAGACAAAAGCTTTTATTAATGCCTTGATTACCTCGCTACGGCTCCGCGCATTAATGCGTCTGACCTGTTTATCGAGTATGTGGATCGTGGTTTCATCTAGTTTTACACTAACAACTCTACTACGAGATCTGATTGAGATCTCCATAATATTGTCAGATATCCTATTAACTTCCCCAGCAATATCGTTGTATAATGTTAGAGTCATTTTTCTGTCCTCCGCTCTTGCCGAGTTTCTAGTTAGGCCTCTCATGGATATTATGTTTGCTTCTTGAAGCTCCATTAGGTACTATCATGATAAATTTATGTGGTACGGTGAAAAAATTAACGTTCGCCCATGAATTCTCTATGAAACTTTTTGTAAATTATATGTTGCCCTTGTGGGATTAATTTCCCACTAATTATGTCAATAATAAATTGTTGAATAAAATATTAAAGAGCTTCGGGATAAGAACTAGTATGACCGGCCCCTGTAACACCCCCGCATAGGGGATGGGATGAACAGGGGTGACTCCCCCTAGGAGTCACACATTACTCTTAATAGATATATCACTAATAACTACTGGATTTTATTTACAGATTTCCCATGTTCCAACAGTGTTCAAAATGATTGTACACTGATGATCAAGTAATGATCATCTATAAAATATTGTTTAATTAAATATTAAAAGATATAATCATTCCTTCAAAATACCGGTTTTCTTAAGATATTCTTTTAGCGCCTGTATGTTCCACTCGTGGACACTTCTCCTCCTCTTATCAATCCTGAGACCAAGCCTCATAGCTGTCTTAAAATCGAGACCGGCCGCTTCGAGTTCTCCTTTGCTGAAACCCCTCCCTATACGGGTTCCCTGGTCCAAGCCTCCATGTTTTCTTAGTATAGGTCTTTTCACTATTGGTTCCGGTGGAACTACTTCTTCTCCCATGTCTGCACACCATTGGCCTTGTATTCTACATTATTCGGGATACTTTTGTTCTTATTATAATTTTTATCCTGTCCCCATTATGCTTAATACCTGGTCTATTCCATACTGTATTGTGGTGATTGATGAAGCCTTGATAAAACGTCTCGTGCTCGACGTGCTGGTACCTATTAAGGGTCCCAGCATCGTGGATGTAGCCGAGAACCTCTCAAAGGTCGAAGGTGTAGACGCCGTAAACATTACTGTTAAAGAGGTAGATGTTGAGACCCAGAACATAATTGTTGTTATTGAGGGCCAGGACATCGATTATGGCGAGATCAGAATGGTCATAGAGGAGCTAGGAGGAGCTATTCATAGTGTTGACCAAGTAGTAGCAGGTAAACGCATTATCGAGATACCTGAAGATCTTTATGACTAGGAATAACATTATCATTTATCTTTACGGTGACCGCTCGAATTGGAGAAAAGAAGAGGACTACTAGATATTTTGGACGAGCTCTTCAGCCAGACACAGGTGATAATGATTAATGGTGTAAAATATGCTTTGAAAAAATACGATCGCACTCCAGGTCTCCTCAAGTGGTTTATCATTAAATCAGCTAGCTTACCAATAACTATATATCCATTCACATTTGTTCCTCGCGAAAGATTGGAGCGAGAATCTATTTTTCTGAGGGAGTTGGCTGGCAAGATTCCTGTTCCACGCCCCGTCTTGATCGACTGGGGGGAAATCAGGCTTATTCGAGAATTTGTTGAAGGTGAAAAATTCGTTCCAGGGCTTGATGAGAAGGACTATAGGGATGTTGCATGGGCTATTAGGAGTATACATGACTATGGCTATGCATTGGGTGATACTAAGTTCCAGAACTTCATCATAAGCAGGAAAAAGGTTTATATTATCGATGCCGAGCAGGCCGTAAAGTCGAGGAGTAAAACGCACTATGCTTGGGACCTCTTTATTTTTCTCGTCACAACAACAATTAAGTTAATAACTGATAACCCGTTCCTTGACATATATGTTTACGCAGACATAATGCAGTCCATAATAGACTACTATCTTGCTGGGGACCACGAGCTTTGGGAG
>JALWQP010000005.1:0-7120 GCA_027083045.1 Desulfurococcales archaeon | reverse complement strand
GGCGTACTGGTCCCGCTTCCCTATAACTTCAGGTTATTGAAAATTCTACGTGGACGGTAGAGATAAAAATATGGCCTTATTATTTCATCCACGGTGATGAATTACTCCCGGCACGACCGCTTGGGATGAAATCAACACACCCGACTGATACTATTTTCCCGCTCGCTAATCGTCTTCTCGTAGAAATGCTTCGACAGCCTCTCTTACATTAAGGCCTTGGACCGGATAATGTTTTATGCCAGCATTCTTTAATGCAAAGTACGCGTTCGGGCCTGGCGTCGGACCCATTACTATTTCTACTCCCTCGTTTGCTAGGAGCTGTACTGCCTTGACGCCCGCGCCGCCTGATGCTTTATGGCCCGGGTTCTCGATTATTTTCACATTTTTGATTTGTTTCTTCTCGATATCTATGATCGTGAATGTCGGGGCTCTGCCGAATCTCGGGTAAATATTGTCTTCGAGGCCCCCCTTCTCAGTCGGGATAGCTATTCTTACCATTGTTATCACCCTTAAACATGTTAGGTTATCCTAACGTCTTATCTGGTCTAATAACTATGGGTGTAAATGGCTTATAAGCTATAGGCAGGTACTCCATGCGCCACTCATCAAACCTTGACAGGATAATATCGAGCCTCTCAGCAATCCTTCTTAATGCTATAGCGGCCTTAGAATGAGGACTGTATTCTATGAGGGGCTTCATAGATACATAGGAGCGTGGGACCTCCGCATCATAAGGAATCTCGCCTAGGTAATATAGTTTGTTCTCATAGGCCATCCTCTTCAGCTCTCTGTAGAGCTGCATGTTCAGGTCATACTTGTTAATTACGAGCATTGATGGTATTCTGAAGTGCTGGGTAAGCTTTATGATCCTCTTTAGATCACTTATACTTGCCCGCGTGGGTTCAGCAACAAGTATTGCTGCGTGACTCCCAGCGAGGCTTGCAATCACTTGGCACCCTATCCCTGCTGCCGAGTCCAGGATCATGAGCTCTGCTTCTTTATATAGCTCTCTCCCCGTATTACGAGCCTCTGTGACTAGTTTACCGCTATTGGGTCTCCCGGGAACTATCTCGGCTGATACTAGGGGAAAGCCCCATCGTGTTGTCTCCTTGATCCTTATCCATCCCGCTAGAACATCTCTCTCGAACCTTATTGCCTTCACCGGGCATACAAAGCTACAAGTATAGCATCCCTCGCACAACCATCTATCAACAACATATTTCCCATCAACCACTCTTATTGCTCCAAACTGACAGGCCTTTAAACATTCTCCGCACCCCGTACATTTATCGTCGAGAATAAATGCTCTTCTCCCCTCATGATGCTCAATTACTCTGTCCCAGTCTTTTATTCCGAGGACAATGTTCATGTTGGGCGCCTCGGCATCAGCGTCAACAGCTACTAGTCTCCTCTTACCCGATAAGAGTAGGGCTAAATGAGCGGCAAGTAGGCTCTTGCCTACACCACCCTTTCCACTAGCTATGCTTATCTCGATCAATGCTTTATCCACCCCATGAGTTCATCCGATATCTTCATAAGAGCTCTGGATGCGGGCGAGTCGGGATAATGAATTATGAGGGGCTTGGAATAAGCATAGGCTTCGACAACGGCTTTATCATAAGGTATATAGAATATTTTCTCTACACGATGCCTACTAAGGACCGTCTCCAATATCGTAACGTCTCCTATACCATATCTGTTTATCACCAGCCATACATGTTTATTCATCGCATCTGTTACCTCGAGGATGGAGTCAAGATCGTGTGCCCCGAGCGGCGTAGGCTCGGTTACAACGATCAAGAGATCAGAGTCTCTAAAACCCATTGATACAGCATTGCCAGTACCAGCACCAGTATCTACGATGAGCAGTTCAGGTTTTAGCTCCAATGCTCGTTGGATCGTCCCGTACACACCAGGAGGCGTATGCTCCTCCCCCTCAATCAGCGTTCCAGTGACTAGCTTGAAACATCTACTGCCGAAACACACGGGGGTCACATAGGTGTAGCCTAAAACGTGTCCAGCCTCCCTGATCGCGCCGTATGGACAGGCATAGTAGCATGCTTTGCATCCACTGCACAGCCGGGGAAAAACTATTGGGTAGGCCCTCCCGGCCATGAATATGGCGCCCGTATCGCAAATCTTTACGCATACTCGGCACCGGGTACACTTCGTGGTATCGATCAATGGTAAAAACAATGTTATCGGCTCCTGGTTCTCAAGCTCCTCAATACCCAGTATGACGTGGTCATTAGGACCCTCTAGATCAGCATCGGCTAAGACCAGCCCATTTATTTTCTTGGATAATAGTATTGCCAGACTAGTTGCTACGAGGCTTTTCCCCGTGCCACCCTTACCTCCTGTTATAGCGATGCTGTTCACCGTGTTTTCGCCTCCCTCTAGCTGCAAAGGTTCCTGAAGAACCGGTTATCCAAGACTCTCCGGTTAATCTCATCGAGATCCTCGGTGTCCAGGTTCTGTATAGACTTATCGATATACATGGATATGTCCTTTGGCAACTTCACTTTTCCGCATTTATATTCTAAAGCAATGCTTCTCCAGGTTTCGTTCGAAACAGTCCTTAACAAGCTCTTCAAACCCTTCTATGTAGAATGTTCCAAGTGTGCAAACGTATTTTAGACGGGTCAGCCTCTCCCCATGATCGGCCATATAATACGCTTCAGCTAATCCCAATATTCTTGATAATTTGAATGGTGATATGCAACCAGCCTTGCTACCGATATACTTTATTATTGTTGCTTCTATGTCCACGGTATATCACCGTTAGGATAACCTAACAACTAACTATTAAAACCTTGATAAATGTTAGGCGGTAATAACTTTAACCCGAACAAACACTGTATCATATAATACACAGATGATGATTTTTCGGGGAGCCTGAGCCTTATTACGGCAATGAAGGCGCGGTTACCCAGCTGATCCTAGTGGTGGCTGAGCATAATGAAGAAAGAGAAAATGAATTGGTGGGAGATAACGGGTATACCAGGGCCATGCTATGTAGGCTTATCAAAAAAGAATATGAAAGGCATAATTGCCCTCACATTCTCTCTTATTGCGCTAATCATTGCTGAGCTGCTACAATTCATCCCTTATGGCACAACCATACTCTTCGCATTCATAGTAGGGATCATACAGTTTGTAGCCGCCTTCATAGGCCACCCCAGCATCAGCAAGAACGACGAAATACTCCTAGCAAACCTTCTACGGTTATCGAAGAACCTTATATCAAGATACTCTATACCCTCGACGAAGATCCCATTAGCGATACAATATATCAATGGAGTACAATTGTACGCAGCATATATTAACGGTCGACTAAACATCTTCATACTAAAGCCAAAAACATACCATAAAATAATAAGAAATAGGAAACCGATGTTCCGCTATAAATTCATAAAAAGGTACAGAATAGGCAGGACCATCTTTGGAGAAGCAAACGTGACAGCACCCCATACAGAGCTGAAAAATACTCTTATCAATACAAGAGCAAACATGATAAGATTTCTACCCCATAGAGAAGTATCAAGTATATTGGAATGGATAAGGGATTTTGATAGAAAGTACTCGGAGGCGATAAACTATGCCATACATACTGGTAATCGGAGACGCCCATATACCCGACAGAGCGGAAAAAGTGCCGGACAAGCTAAAAGAGATCATCGAGGAGGGAAAACCCTGGGATATAGCCGTATACACTGGTGATTTCACAGGGAAAGAAGTGCTTGACTGGTTTCTCGATCTAGGTAAGAAAACATTCTATGTAGAGGGCAACATGGACTACCTACCCCTTCCCAGAACAGCCAAGTTCGATGTGGAAGGAATAAAATTTGGCGTCCATCACGGCCATGGAATATATCCTAGAGGAAACACTAGGGACCTGACGAGAATAGCTTCATCACTAGATGTTGACGTGCTTCTCACGGGTCATACGCATAGCCCATTCATAAAGTGGAGCTTAGACAAGAAGAGATTGCTCGTGAACCCCGGAAGCCTCACAGGTGCTTGGGGCGGTGCTGGAGGATCCATGAAGCCTAGCATGATGATCATAGAGGTTAGTGGCAGGGAGCTTAGAATAATGCTATATGAGCTAGATCATCGTAATACGTTGAGAAGACTGGATAAAGTCTTTAGACTTCCATAGAATGGTTAGATAGTTTTTAAATGAACGTTCTTACACCTCCTAGACCTCTCTTCGGCTATTACTTCTTTCCTTCTATAGCTATAGATCATCGCTACAAAGTATATCGCTATTGAACTAAACACTATGGGCCAGTATACGATCTCTGGAAGATATGTGTCAGGCATAACCCATATGTTATAATCTATGATATGCCCCGTTGATTTCCAGAGTATTGCCCAGGTAATACTCCAAAAACCACCATACATACCTATAATGCCGCTGACGACTAGGTATAGTGGAAGAGTCGCGATATCAATGTACACCATAAGTATAGTTATAAATGCAAGCCATATGAATGCTTTGGCTCTCCAGCTATTGACTAGTGCGTCTACGGTACCCAGACTAATACCAACTACTGCGAACAAACTATAAGTAATCATTATGTTAGAGAAAATACCGTGCGCCGCGGCAAGACGGATTCTCTTCCTATAGAGCACCGGGATAAGGATAACTAGGCCCGCATAGCCAGTTATGACTGCAAGGGACAAGCGACCCGTGACCACACAGTATATCATGAACGAGAGAATGAATACAAATAATAGATATATGTTAATCACTAAGCGGCGCACCAACCAGAGGCACCTGGAGATGCATATCCATTAGAATATAATATTACCCGGCATAATAAATCTGGATAATGAATTGCTCTTACTCACGAACTTCTCCCTCTAGCTTCTTAACCTTAAGTATTGGTCCTTCCTTGCCGATCACAATTATCTTTTCGCCCTTCCTGATATCTTCATCGCTCGTGGCCCTCCAGTACTCTCCCTCGATCAACACGAATCCTTGTCCATTAGCAGGTATGTCGTCGATCGCTTTACCGATGATTCCTAGGGGAAGCGTCTTAAGCTTTGGCGGCTGTAGTTTCGCCTTCAATACCTTGTATAGCATAATGCCCATGAATATGCCTAGAACTATGCCTATGCTGATCCCTGTCCAAAACAACATCCTCTGATAGCTTGGAGCTACGAGCCACCCAGGATTAAGTACGGGTAGGAGAGCTATGCTTAATGCTATCAATACAATTCCGGTAAATCCAAGAATACCGAATCCCGGTGTATGGATCTCTATCGCTAACGCAACGGCACCTATTATTAAAAGTATCAGACTTATCATGTTGGGATTAAACCCCATGCCCAGAAGACTAATGATTATTAGGGCCACAGCTATTGGTACGAAGAGCAGGTGGCCGGATAATATACTGAATATTAATGTTAGAACGCCTATTGTCATTAAGAGACTGTTCACTATGGGATCGCTTACTGCCGTGACTATCGCTGCTCTGAGGCTACCGCTGTAATATATTACGTGGGCATTACTACTATTGATCACGTACTCTCTACCATTATCTAGTTTGACCTTCCACCCATTAATCTTTGCCAGTAGTTCATCTATATTCCTCGCGACCAGCTCGATGACATGGTATTTAAGTGCCTGCTGATCATTGAGCGTTAAGTCGTGGAGAACGAAATTCTTAGCAACGGTAACGTTTCTACCCCTGTCTTGTGCAAGAGTTGTTATCATCGATACAACAGGGTTGATCACCTTGGACATGTTGAGCGGTTGATACTCACCAGTCGTAGGATTATAGAGGACCGGCTGGACAGCCCCTATATTGGTTCCGGGCGCCATCGCAGCTATATGGGTGGCCATGAGTATTAGCGTCCCTGCACTCCACGCGGCTGCGCCGACCGGGTAAACATATCCGATGACCGGGACATTACTATTCCTTATATATTCTATGATGTCCTGGGCAGCCGCCAGCAGTCCTCCTGGAGTGTCAAGAATGATTATTACGGGGGCATCGAGTTTCTCGCCCTCATTGATGGCTTCCTGCACAAGGTATGCGGTGCCATATGTTATCTCACTATTTATCTTTATAACGACGAAGTTGTGTATACCCTGGCTCTGAGCCAGACCAACAGCTCCAGTGAGGAGAAGAGATAATCCTAAGAGGAAGAGGGTGATCCTAGATATAAAAATAATTGACTCAATTCTTCCCACTTCTCATCGCCTAACGAAGACTTATTCTGTGGTTGTATGGAGCCTGGGGCCCTTTGTGGCTCCAAGAGCCACACCTAGTGTTTCGATATCTCTTCCTAGACTGCTCGGCGCTATGACTATCATGTTCTTCTCCTTGGCAACCTCTATTAGTGTCTGTAGCTCACGTAGCCTGAGAGCCGCTGGATGCTCCTCGTAGAACTTCGCTGCTTCGGCCAGTATTTTTGATGCTTGCCTCTCACCCTCGGCCTCGATAACCTTTGCACGCCTCCACCTCTCGGCCTCTGCCTGCTTAGCCATCGCACGGAGCATCGACTCTGGTAATCTCACCTGTTTCAGCGTGACCGCCGTTACCTTTATTCCCCATGGATCAGTTACTTCGTCTAGGATGGCTTGTAGCCTCTTATTTATATCCTCACGCCTTGTAAGAAGCTCGTCAAGCTCTACTTGTCCGACGATATCTCTTAGGGTTGTCTGGGCCATCATCATCACAGCGTAGTTGTAGTCCTCAACTTTAGTAACGGCTAATACAGGGTCGAATACGCGGTAATAGACCACCGCGTCGACACCAACAGTGACATTATCCTTCGTTATGATCTGTTGCTCTGGAACATCTACTGTTGTGAGCCTCAGGTCTACCTTGATGAAGTTGTCGACGAACGGGATAATGAAGAATATACCGGGGCCTTTAGCGCCTAGGAGTCTTCCTAGACGAAATATTACTGCTCGCTCGTATTCACGAACGATCTTTATGCTCATTGACAGGAATATTATCACGATGATGAGCCCTAGAATGATGCCTGGAAGATACTCTAGAGTGCCTATTGGGTCAGCCAAAATTACACCTCTCTATAGATAAAAGTAGATGATATATCTTAAAATAATTTAGAGGAGAATTGATATAATTAAGTCTTCCACCAC
>JALWQP010000004.1:9062-9488 GCA_027083045.1 Desulfurococcales archaeon | reverse complement strand
ATCTCGTACCAGGTAATCAGGGTCAAAACCATACCACCATATAAGCACTGGTCATTGATCGTATTTACTGGTTTGTCTATATATTATTATCTTTCGAATTATTAAATGACTACGTATTTGTACAGTCAAACCACAATATATTTAATAGGAGAGAGGCATGATTGAAGAACCCCTTAATCTCAGCCATTATAGGTGCAGGTGCATTTATTCACGACGGCCGGGCCTACCGATAGTGCTTCTCCATG
Organism: Desulfurococcales archaeon; assembly: GCA_027083045.1. Classification (GTDB taxonomy): domain Archaea; phylum Thermoproteota; class Thermoprotei_A; order Sulfolobales; family Desulfurococcaceae; genus JAADCY01. The sequence goes on along the minus strand of JALWQP010000004.1, from coordinate 9,243 downwards.
GATACAACTATACGAGTTATGTGTGGCGAGATATAGGGCTCTTACAAAGACTTGAGGAAGAGAAGATCCCCTATCTTGCTATAGACATGCCCTATGGAGCTAGAAGTATGTGTAGCCCTAAGGCGAGTGATCCTGAGGAAAACATCGAGGTACTCGCATCTGCTATCAAGGGATTATATGG
>JALWQP010000004.1:8315-9052 GCA_027083045.1 Desulfurococcales archaeon | reverse complement strand
GCGCTCAGATACGCGGTTAGAAGATCTGTGTCTGGACTCCTTCTCATCGCCCCCGTTAAGGGGCTCGAGGAGGATCTCGTCTCCCGATACGATGACATGGTTGTCCCAGCAGTGATCATATGGGGTAGTAAGGACCGAGTTGTATCAAGGGAGGAGATGGTGAGGCTTGCTGAACACCTTGACGCTAGACTAATAATATATGAGGGAGCCCGGCATGCGGCTTACCTGGACTACCCCGAGAGGTTCATAAACGACCTAATAGCTTTCTATAGGGCACTGCATCTCCGCTAAACCAAAACATCTTTTTACATTTCCATGATAAGATAATATCCTCGGAGCACATGAATGTATCGACGGGTGATCAGTTATCAGGATCTATATAGGCGTAGATATAGGGGCAACCCATACCCGTATAGCGGTAAGCGATGGGAGAACCCTCCTCGATAAACGCGATTTCCCAACACCTAGGCAGGGACCCCCAGAATCAGTGGCAAATGCCATCTATGAGAACATAATAGGGCTCGTCGGAGAAGACGCGGATATAGTTGCGGTGGGAATAGGGACCATAGGTCCTCTTGACATTAGGCGGGGCGTAGTAGTCAATACCCCCAATCTCCCATTACGCACATTCCCCTTGAAACAACCTCTTGAGGAAAAACTGGGTGTACCCGTATATGTTATAAACGATGCCGAGGCAGCGGCTTGGGGAGAAAAAATCTTCGGGGCAGGAAAGGATT
>JALWQP010000004.1:0-8305 GCA_027083045.1 Desulfurococcales archaeon | reverse complement strand
CTTGTATACCTAACCATAAGTACGGGTATAGGGGCAGGAGTCATCGTTGATGGGAGACTAATCCTGGGCAAAGACGGGAACGCCCACGAAGTAGGCCACATGGTCATAGACGCAACTGACGGCCTACCCTGCAAATGCGGTGGAAGAGGACACTGGGAAGCCTATGCGAGCGGATCCAACATTCCCAGGTACGCGGCATGGCTGGCGCGGAGGAAGAGCCCAACACAGTTCGGAGACAGCAAGGCATACCTGTTAGCACTACAAGGCAAGCTCGACGCACCAACACTCTACAAGCTAGCAAGAGAACACGACCGCTTCGCCGAGTACATGGTCCACAAGCTCAACAAAATACACGCGGCGGGAATAGCCAATATAGCGAACGCATACGACCCAGAAATAATAACGATAGGGGGAAGCGTGTTCCTCTACAACATAGACTTAATGCTTAACGAAATAGTAGAGCTGGCCCGGGAAAACATGATAGTAAAACCCCCTGAGATCAAGCCGACACCACTAGGATTTGATGCGGGGCTCTACGGCGCAGTAGCTATAGCATTAAAACCCCCCGAAGCCCTAGCAAAGATACAGCAAACAACGATTAGGCGAGACGAGGCTGCGAACTAGAGGATGTACTAACAACCAAGTACGTTTACCCGTTCACACACTTCTTCACAAAGTCCTCGGGAAACCCACCAATCCCGACGCACTGGGGATTAGAAAGGATACGTAGATAAGAACACCCATTTACGTGCGCGCTTAGCCGGGCATCATTGAACATCAATAATAGGTAGGCTCGATCCATGCCTATTATTAAACAATTAACATACTAGGGAATAAGCCATCCCTTGATATGACTATGTAGGACTCTGTATGGAAGTGGTGGACCGGCCGGGATTTGAACCCGGGGCCTCCGCCGTGCGAGGGCGGCGCTCTTCCAGCTGAGCTACCGGCCCACCATATAAACAGTTCTAATAATCTGGTTCTTTATTATGTTTTCTCCACGAACCATTATTCCCAGCTAATCATACTGTGTGTTAGGCACATTCTTGTGGACGGCAACTACGGGGGCGTTGCTCCCCTTTAGATACCGCATTACTAGGCGTACCTGCCCCCTTGAGCCCTGTATTGTTACTGGAGCGAACAGGCTTGCCACGTACGCGAGTAGGCTTGCCGCTATGCTCACATAGAATTTGCCGTAGATGCTATCGGTTCCGAGCGGTTTATCGCTGTGACCGATATAGGCGCAGGCGACCTTGCCGCGGCAGACGTTGAGGGTTTGCCACGCGGTGTAGGCTTTACGGTCAGCGGTTATGAGGAGTATGCGGGGCTCATTGAGGTTGGGGGCCTCGACGGCTATGGCTGCCTCGCATGGCTGTGCCGTCGCGGCGAGGCATTTAGCGTCGTAATAATATTTCGTCTCGAGCAAACACCTGTTGGCTAGGAGTGCGAGAGTGTAGGGTATCCTCTGCTGTATTCCCGCATCCGGATCGGTCTCGGCGACCTTGCCGTTTATCTCGGCCTCGGCGCACCGCGGAATATAGATTGCCAACCCTCTTATAGGGGCCCAGGGGTTTCCGGAGCGTATGCTTGCCTTGAGCAAAGCCATGTTGAGGCCCTGATAGAACAAGTTGGTGTCGGGGATCAATGCCAGCCTGCCGGTCTTATCGCTAGCGTATCTAAGCAGGACGCGGTGGAGCTTCTCCCCCACGTTATCAAACCAGCCACTACTGGCGGACTCCTTGATAATCAGGTCTGCTGCTCCTACGTATCGCTGGAGCTGCATAAGCATCCTGTCAAGGCTTTGCCTATCCTGGTAGATAGGCTCGAGTACATCGGCTATCTTCTTCCAAGCACTATAGATCATGCTCGCGGTATCCTCGTTCGGACCCCCCAGCTCGTCTATGCTGAAGAGCTTAGCCCTCTTAGAGCTACTGGTCAGAGAACTTATCCATGCTTCCAGTTTATAGCCCTTCGATACATGTTTACGTACACCCATACTAATTGTCTCCCTACACCCACAGCTGGTGAGGCTGTTGAAGATCTTCGCCATACCAATATATATTCCACGGGTCCCCCTCCACTCGATGTTCCGGGGATACTCCTCTACTAATGGCTCATCATAGCCGCTTATGTCCTCCCCCATAACATATACCCGGTGAAGCCATCGGGGGCTCCCAGGATAAGCCGGTATGCCATACATTGGTATGGTGTTGACGACGGTGTAGATCGTTTTTCCCCGTAGCTCGTGGGATGAGACATATATTATTGATGCCGCCGTACTACCGCTAGCCCCTGTCAAGTCAATTATTATCTTCTTATCATCCAGAGAATCTATGAGTCTCTTAAACCTGATAGCAGTGTCAAACACGTTGTCATTGATCACATGGCCCCCATAGTGATAGTCGACTATAATCCTCAGATCCATATTCCTGACATGGCTTATTCCATCCTCTATGAAAGGCTTGGCATGCATGTCTGTGATCAACACAAAATCCCGGATGCCGAGCTCTTCGCTTATCCTCCCAAGAATAGTTGGTGCAAGCCAGGGGTGTTTATCGAGAACAACTATGCCTACACGATCACCGGTTATTGATCCCCTCATCTTATCGAGAAGCTCTTCGCTCACCAAAACAAAACACCAAAACCAAATACTTCATCATATTTCTTCATTCGAGTCATTATAATTAGTATGGAACATTATAAAATGGATGCTACCATTACATGTTTCTCTCCATAGTTTTCATACATTAGCTATAAAAATCGTTGGACAAAAACCATGGTATCAAGGGTGCTTCAAAATATTGGAAACAATCAACACACAAATAATGGAAAATAAGGCGGAAACTAAGATAATTGATCTCTACAGAGTAATGAACTGTATCATCTGGCTCATGGACTCGAGTAGTAGGATCTATGGCCGGCTATCAGACGATATAGCATTACCCTACAGCAGGACACTACATGTGGTATCCGAGGAGACGAAAAACAGTTCAGAGCTCCTCAAAATCCTTCTTGACGACATACTCCATATCCGGTACGATGGTTCATCCTGCCGAGACATGCTGGAAAACAAGGGACTCGCCACAACTACACTGATCCTGCTAGACAGGATAATCGATCCGGAAAAGATAACTAGTGAGGAAGCCCTATGGATGCTCCAGCAAATGCTGGGGCTCGAGGGAAGCATAGGCGTCGACACCTATGTCTCGGAAATCCTGCCGAGCATAAAAGCATCTCTAAGACTCCTAGATAGTAGACGAACAGTTTACTGGGAAGCAGTACTAGATTATATTGCCTCTAAGCATGAAAACCATTTAGCGGTGCTGGCCAAAACCTACCGCCTACTCATGGATGACCTGCTGTCTTCGAGGCAGCCGAGCTAACCAATAATACTTATCTTGATCTCATCCCCGCCCCAAAGGAGCATGGGCTGGCCAGTCTCATGTATGATTTCTCCGCTGGGACTGAGCACACGTATAACTGCTTTTAACGGCATCTCTTCGAAGCTGGTCTTCACACTACATATGCCATGCACAGAGACGCATCTCTTATGAGGCAGTTCAGCCGGCAGGACCTCGACGATATAACCATTAGGGGCGTCGGTGAAGAGGATCGTGTCGCTTATAGGATAATAGTATATCTCCTTGGGGATAACCCCGGCCTGGCCCTTAGGCGGTATCCAGCCCAGTATTGCTTCGGCGAACTTATACCTGTTATAGAAATAGTATTTCAGCCTATGAAAGCCTGCCTCAAGCATTATTGGTTCACTAATATATGTTGTCGGGCTCTGATCCTTCCAGGCATCTATTATCAGCTTTTCGTCTATCCAGACCCTGCTCCCATCATCCGTTGTAACATAGAATCTGTAGAGCCCTGTATGGGGTACACGTATGAATCCTTTCCAGGCGATCGCGAAGTACTCGGCGGGAACACCCTCTGCGGGTTTATCCCACCAGGTATAGTTTATCCATGGGAGAATATCTTCTCTCAGGGGCTCGAGCTTCTCGAGATCATCAGGGGGCGTCTCACCGCTCCATCTATAGTATAGCGTCTTGACACCCGGCACGAGTCCCTCCTTAACCTTAATAATAACTGCTCTAGGCACGGACAATGAGCTTACAACCCCCAAACAGTATTGCCAACATAGATATTACGGGGCCCTAGGTTTTTAATAGGTGGGATATATCGTTTTCTTCAAACCACAATCATTATATCCCCGTATAACAACCATTACTTTCCAAAAAAGTGGTTTCTAAGAGGTGATAGAAGTGCCGACAGTCTCGCCGAGACTCCTAGAAGAAGTAGTGAACACCAACACCTTCCTCCGCACAGCATACCGTGTCCTAGTGAGGGATCCCGAGGTAAGGACGCTCTGGGAGATGAGCAACGTGATGGCTGTCAAGAGGCTGAAATACAATGATCATGGCCCAGTACACGCTATAATCGCGGCTGGAGCAGCTGTCTATCTCTACAAGCTATTGAGAGAAGCAGGTGTTGAGTCAAGCCTCGTGAGAGACAAGGTGGTTAGTGATCCGGAGCTGGCATGGATAGTACCGCTATATGGTGCTCTCCTCCATGATATAGGGAATGCCATACACAGGGATCTACACGAGAAGCTAGGGAGTATCCTCGCTAAACCAATAATCGACCGAGCACTCGCAAAGATCATAAGCGATTATGAGACAAGGATCAGGCTAAGGCAAGAAATAATGCATAGTATACACTGCACAGCCTACGATGCCGAGTGCCTAACAATAGAGGCCGGATGCGTAGCGGTCGGGGACGGCCTAGATATGGCTGAGGGAAGGGCAAGAGTACCATACAGGCTCGGAGGCCTATCAATACACCATATATCGGCTCTCAGCATAAGGAAGGTTGAAATACAGAAGGGCGACGAAGTACCGATAAAGATACTGGTACATATGACGGAGAGAGCGGGGATATTCCAGGTAGACGAGGTACTCATGCCGAAGCTTAAGACGACGCCGCTAAAGGATCTTGTAGAGATATACGCGATAGTCGATGGAGAAACCCTGAAAACATATACTCCGTACAAGCAATCATCGCCTAAGCAGGTATCTTAGCCCTTCTCTAACAAATTCTCTTGTCCACCTAGATCCCGCGAGGAGAAGGAGCCCATATATTATTAGCCATAATACTACGTATCTGAGAAGAACGAATGCCTCAGACCAGAAGCTGCTGATTATGATATGCGTGCCGCCCAGGAGACCGATAGGGATCGATGCAATCACCCCCGCTAGAACCGCGGACAGGATCTCACGCCATGGGATCATGAATTCGAGCTTCCGCTTAGCACTCCTATACGCGTACACCAGGTATGGTATAGCTGAGAGCATCCACATAAGCGGGTAGGGCAGAGCTATTAGAACAGGATCATTGATCCCTGCCAGTATGAGGGCGTAGGAGGCGAAAGACCCCGTCAGCAGGGCAACAGCGCATCTGACAAGGTACGCCATGCTGAGCTTGAAGAGCGGTGTAGATCTAAGCTCTATACCAAAACTATGCAGATCCTTAGTCTCCGATGAAACAGCAACTGTTCTGAATATGTTCGCGTACGTTATCAGTATCGCCTCTAGAGAATAGAGGACAAATAAGATGTAGGCGGATGCATACTCCACCCTGAACAGGCTGAGTATACTGGTCCCAAACACAAGCATCAGGATCGTCATACCAATAGATATGATACTTGTTATCCTTATAACGTCCTCGGTATCTCTACGAGAGGGGGTACGGAGAAGCTTTGCGCTAAGGCCAAGGGTCAACTTCCCGCTTGTTTGCATGATCACGCTTCGCGGAATGTAAGATACGCCGAAATATGCGGCTATTGTTGTTGTCCTCGTTATCAGTGTCACTAGGGGTCTTTCGAAAACCAACATTATGTTACTAATCATATTTACGAAGGGGATATAACTATTAAGAAGTATCATACGGAGGTATTTCCCTATCAGTTTAGGTCTCGGTATCTCGAGCTTATATTTCCTGATGTAGTACCCGCTAAGAAGCAATGCAATAATTATTGAGCATAAGACGGCAAATAAGGCACCAAGGACTCTGTATGTAAGGATTACGACGAGAACATAGGCTGTAGTAAATCTGGCTGTTTCTTGGAAAATCCTTATTTTACCGTCTAAGAACGGCTTCGTGGAGATTAGTAGAGACATTAGTGTTGACCAGATAATACTCACCCCAACAATGGTTCCAGCTATAGCGAAGAATAGTGTGTTCGAGCCACTAATACCGATGAATAAGTAGCTGGCCAGAAAAGATAGGGTGAAGCCCAGCGGGACATATAGAAGAGCAAGGGCTAAGGCAGCCGATACTACCCCGTATCTTTTCCGGGCATAGAAACGTGTTATCCACATGTTCGTAAATATCGACGGGGCTGTAAATATCGATGTCAAAGCCATGATTGTTGTGAATAAACCATATTCTTGAACGCTGAGTTTCCTCGTTATGAAGAGCGTGAACCCGATCGATATAACTAATTTGTAGAGGCGGCTCAGAAAATTAACTATTGTTGAATACCTTACCCTGATCCCTCTAAGCTCTTCCTCCGTATAGGTTACTATATCCTCGCTGGGCATTCTAGGCGACCAGACTCCTTCTAGTGAACACCAGTAATTCTGTATATCCAAGTTTTGTTCAAAAACTAATAGATGATAGTATCTCCGCTATGTACTCAGCGCCGTTCGGATAGTTGCGGGGATTAAACCATTGATCAACATTCTTGATATCTCTAAGCAGCTTTTCCCTATCTGGCCATAAATAGAACCGTGCCCCTATCTTTCTCGCTAAGAGATACGTGTCTAGCACGGTCTGTGCTCTGATCCATCTCGGATTGTTAACAATGATCACAGGCTTTCCATAAGTAAGGGCTGCATCGACGGCCGTCCTGCCCTGGTGACATATTACTAGGTCTGCTCCAGCTATCCAGCGCGCGATGTCTGGGTCGAAATCAAATATTGTTAGATCGGGCCGTTTAGCCCTATATTTTTCCGGATCATCCCGTCCGGTCTGTATAACGAGGTTGTCAAGCCCTGTATTCAGCATGGTGTTTACCAGCTCGGGATAACCATATGTACCGGTGACAACCAGTATGTAGCCTTTGTTCTTCGGCTCATACACTCTGTTCTCGTAGAGGGGCCCAACATAGATTCCCTGAGGATATATCTTTTTCTGCTCAGGCCATGAGAGGAAGATATAGTTTGATATTTTTGAGAGTAGCTTGACGGCCCGGCTAGGCGTCACGATCCTCATTACATCCTCAACTACAGCGCCGAGCACACCGTGTAGTCTCGCGGTGATGAAGGGTGCTATGCAGTGATTACTGCCGAAACAAACCACCACACTGTACTCGTTGAAGGGTATTCTACGAGACTCGATGAATGCTTTAATGAACCCTGGTATTGATCTAGGGAGAGGTGTTTTCGGCTCCAGGGGCTTCAAGACAGGATAGAGTATCCCCAGCCCCTTCAGCTTCTTAACGGTGAAGGAGTCATTCTCCGGGACCACGAAGTCAGCCTTTATCCTCCCGGCTATGAACTGGTAGACCGTATATGCGTGCCCCGTGTGGCCCCCGCCGCTTGCGATAAGGAGAACCCTACGCATAGCCGTGTCCTCCGCGTCGGGTAACAGGGGTACTCCTCATCGCCTCTCCCTAGGCTCAGCTGTCCTGGCCTTCCCCACCTCGATAAATAGGTTGTTTATGAAGGATTAATTCCTTGTTGGAACTAGCCCCTGACGATTCCGGCTAGCAATAGTCCTTTGGCAACTCTGCCGTTGAGGAACTTGTTCTTTACGCCGCGTCTCCTAAGTATCTCGTCTATCTGTCCGGGCTCAAGGCTATACGGGTCGTGTTTTTTGCTTGCTAGCACGAAGTTACAGGTGTAGGCGAAGCTCGGCACGTAGTTCCAGTACTCTGCAACTATGGGGAAGACCTTTTTGACATTATTGTAGACATAATCATATGCTTCGCGGTAGAAGAAGCTGTTCCCGGCCTGAGTGACCATTACTCCTTCATCGCCTAGTATCCTGTATACGTCGCGGTAGAATTTCTCACTATAGAGGGGCCTTGCGGCGGGCCCGGCGTAAGGGTCTGTCAGGTCCAGTATTACAACGTCGAAGCTCTTATCTGATAGCTCCTTCACATATTTCAGTCCATCCATGATCACTACCTCTGCTCTTGGATCATCGAAGCTCCCCTGATGCATGAAGCCAAGATATTGTTTCGCGAACTCAACGACTTTCTCGTCTATATCGACCATCACGGCCTTCTCGACTGTAT
>JALWQP010000003.1 GCA_027083045.1 Desulfurococcales archaeon | reverse complement strand
GGGTAGGATTCATAGCAGGATTGATATACCATAGACTGTTGTGAAAACTATCAAGGACGCGGCAAGGTTTCCGAGGAATACGCTAATCACCGATTTTTTAGGCTCAAGGCCCATTATATAGGCTATGAAACTACCTGTCCATACTCCGGTTAGCGGAAGCGGAATAGCTACATAGGCTGAAAGGGCTAAGTATATGTATTTACGCTTACGCAAGGATTCAGCTTTTCTTCGAATTTTATCGAGAAAAGCATCATATATCTTTGCTATGGGTCTATACCTTCTAAGAATGGGCTCTATTTTCTCAAGAAAGTAGATGATTGGTATTGATGGAAAAGAACTCGCAAGGTAGGATACTGTCAAAACCATATATGGGTTAAGACCCATGACGAAACCTAATGGGATAGCACCTCTAGCCTCAATACCTGGGAGAACAGCAGTAAATATTAGTGCAAACAATTCGTACAATGGACAACTCATCTTCATTAATTCTATATTCTCGCCATAGGAATCTATTCTACATAATGATTGTATTAGTGCTCATTCTCTGCTTGAACGTGTGTGCGACTATCTCAATGATCTTGGATATATTGATCTTTCCCGGTATGCCAGCAGCATATGGATGGCCCCCACCGCCTAGCATCTTCGCAATTATAGATACATCATAGTAGTCACTCCTTAGGCTTGCCCCTCTTGGATATCTGACAATATAAATATCGGCTGTTACACCGTTCTTCTTCGCTGCATCCGTGAGTTCTCCCGGGTGTACCTTCGGATCCACATCCTGGAATATAATAATTTTGATCCCATTCTTCTCTATAACATCCATTCTGCCTAGGGCTTCCCTTATAAGGTTCTCATAGAGGTTTTTGACCTCGTCTTCATACATCTTGTTCATCCAGTAGGGGCTTATTTCACCACCGATGAAACTATTGAGTGCCTTGTATCTTACGCTCCAAGAATACCAGCGCAGGACTCTTCTCCATTTAATTGTTAGCTCGTACCTATTCATGAAGAAATCATCATCAATTGCAAGACCAACAAGTTCATTGATATAAGAATTGTCTCTTACTCTTAATCTTCTAGCAATGAGGTCAGCTGTCACCGTCGATGGATCAACTAAATACCATATTGTTTCATCGTATTGGTGAATTAGATCATATATTCTGCGATCCCACTCATGATGATCGATCCACTTTATCTTAACACCCTCGATACTTGCTTGTTTAATGAGCATTCTCAGATCGTTGATTTGACTTACCTGAGGATTTAGATCACTTATCCAGATCTGGTCCGGATTAAATTCCTCTAAGGCTTTCTTTAAATATCTAGGTACAGCCGTAACACTTGCCAGCCATATCTTTAACGGTGCCAGTTTTAAAGCAAGTATAGTGGCACTAGCAAGACCATCAAGATCCCAGTGGCTTATTACTATTGTTCTCGCCATAGCACTATCATCCCGCACGATCTATTATTAGTTACTTCAGCTTCGCCAATGTTATTTTGCTATTAAGCTAAACATAAAGCTATTGTAAATGACTGGTTTTAACTATTTTTAACACGTTCTATAAGCTTTTTCAACCTGTTATGTATCCTGTGTAGCTCAATAGTCAGTGCCGCTATGATCGCTATGAACGAGCCTATGACGAATACATTTAGCGAAGAATGATAGATCACAATATAACCTATGAGAAGAAGAGCTGCGAGCAGATCAACATATAATATCCGGGGGAGGATCTTTCCCTTCATCATAAAGACTAAATCAAGTATCGAGGACCTAGGCTTTATTGCCACATATCCATTCCTAGTTTTACGTATAAATCCCATATTATAAAGTCTCTCTAAGTGGTGCCGTGCACTATTAGGGCTTCTAAACCCGACTCTACGCTGTATCTCCCTGATACTCATTGGTCTTCTCTCCGATAGGAGCAACATGTATACTCTTAGACTACTTCCACTTAGTTCAAGTACAGGATCAGGAGTATCATTTCCCCGTACTCTATTCTTCCTCAAAAGACGGCACCAGGAAAAACATATTGCTATTAGTGATAGATAAACCATTATGGCGCCTGGTAAGCCATAATGGTTTATTTATGATTTAGTTACTAATCAAAACCATTTTTTAACAAATATAGAATAAGTACAACAAGTAATAGAAAAATGATACCTATAATCCCTAACATATATGTATAATTGTATTGTAGACCAATATTGTGCTCACTTATGTTTTCTCTTGGTTTTATCCTTATGGCTCTATAGACGTTGATCTGAGGAGATGTTGTCATAGTCAATTGGCCCTGTCGTTCGGGTGTTCTAACTTTATAGAGTATTTCACGGTAATTCATTTGAGATTTAACAGCCTTATTATTTAGAGA
>JALWQP010000002.1 GCA_027083045.1 Desulfurococcales archaeon | reverse complement strand
CGATATGCTTTGTCATAGTCTTTTCTCGAAGGCACGGAGAACATTCCGTGGTGTGGGGCTCTGCCCATGAGGACGTAGTCTATTACTCTGTATGGGAACACAATGTGGTGTTCCTGGGGAACATAGCCGATGATCTTTGCAAGTCTTTTCGGGGGAATTGATGATACATTCATTCCCAGTATCCTAACCGTGCCTTTTCCTCTAAGTATTCCCAGAAGTATCTTTAGCAGGGTTGTCTTGCCAGCCCCATTAGGGCCGAGGACGCCGAGTATCTCCCCCCTGTGTAGCTCGAAGGATACGTTATCAAGGACTTTCTCGCCACCGTTATATGAGAAGCTTAGGCCCTTTACCTCGATAATGGGATTTACCTCCATGCTTTCCCAGCCCTCCTTAGCAGTATTATAAGTATGGGAGCACCCATGATCGTCGTCAATATCCCTATAGGGATAATCTGGCTCGTCACGGCTCTCGAGAGATCATCTGCTAGGACGAGGTATGTCCCTCCCAAAAAGAAGCTATACATGATGACCTGCCTCGAATCACTCCCCACCATGAGCCGTACGATATGTGGTACTAATAGACCGACCCAACCAATGATCCCTGCATAGGAGACTGCCGAGGCGGTGATTAATGCAGCTACACTAGCAAAGAATAATCTTTCGAATACAGGATTAGCACCAAGTGATCTCGCCTCATCGTCGCCGAGCGATAATATGTTTAGCCTCCACCTGGCCATTATGAGGACGATGCTACACGGTATAATGATAAGCGTCATCCTAATTATATCCGGCCATTGGCCCGCCTGACCCACATCACCCATGAGCCAGAAAACGATGGCTGCCACTTTATCCGGGGTTGGCGCTAAGTACTCCGCCAGAGAGAGTCCTGCAGAGAACAGCGCGTTCACAACTATTCCTGAGAGGACCAGCGATATTATTGATCCTCTGCCCCATCCCCACGCGATCGCCACCACGATCAGATACGCAACTATAGCAGTGATCATAGCAACTAGCTCTACGGGGATAAATAGGGGCAGAAAAGCCAGGGCGATGGCCGCTCCAAGCGCCGCACCACTGGTTATGCCGAGAATATAGGGGCTAATGAGAGGATTCCTCATCATGCATTGAAGGCTCGCACCAGAAATGCTTAAGGCTATACCTATAAGTGCCGCCGCTAGCACCCGCGGTAATCTGTAGTAGAGGACTATTCTGGCAGCCGCAGAGCCTAGTTGCGGATTACAGACAAGAGCATTGAATAGTATCTGGAGAACCTTGGCTGGAGGGATAGGATACGGGCCTATGAAGAGCGATAATATTATGGCTGCGGGTAGGGAAAAAACGATCAGAATCTTATAGATGTTTTCCATGGCGTCATCCCGTCGTAGTGGTTACGCTAGTGTAAGGGACACCGTACCATTCCTGATAGTAGTTATTAGCTATTTCTGTAAAGTTAGTATTCGACCACAGGCTTGGGTAGAGCTTCATTGAGAGCCACAATATAAATATCGATGCGCTAACACCCCAGTGCTCGTAGTACGGCTCCTTGTATACCCTGCCATTCTTTACCGCGTCAATACTCTTCAACGCCGGATTGTCTAGGATGTCTTTGGGCCCGTATCTCGCGTAATACCATATTATTATAACCTGGGGATTCCAGCCAACGATCTTCTCCAGATCTACCGATACGTAGTCTTTATTAGGGTAGTCTTTAGCGGCAACGTTTATCCCGCCGGCCAAGACTATGAAATCATTAACGGTTCCATGGCCTCCCTGCACCATTGTTTCTTTGCTCCATAGATAAAGCACTCTAACCCTCTTATCACTAGGTATATCTAAAACTCTCGACTGCACCAACGCGATGATCTTGTCCATATCGTCTACTAACTGATAAGCCCTACTTCTCTCATCGAATAATACTCCGAAGAGCCATATAAGCCTCTTAATATCATTGAAGCTATAGCATTGGACCTTAACGACCGGTATTCCCTGGGCCTCTATTTCTTTTACAACTTTTTCATTGTATGGCCACGTTATCACCACTTGTGGCTTGAGGGCTAGTAAGTCCTCTATGTTGACCGAGAAGCTGCTTCCAGGCGATGGTATCTTGGTTATGTTCGGGTAGGCTTTCAGCATCAGGGGATTATACTTAGCGTATTTGGAGATACCGACTACTTTGTCCATGGCGTGCAAGGCGAGAATCAGGGTATATGATATAAAGTCGACGGCTCTGGTGATCTTTGGTGGGAGCTCCACTACTTCTCCTGTCATATCCACTATTTTCATCCATTTAATGCTATAGGAGGCGAATGCTTGTGCGGGTATGAATTCATGGTAGAAATAAGTGAACAGATATTCTGCATCGTCTCTCCAGTTAATACCTTTATATACGCTGGGATATAATAATGAGGCAATGTACTCTATGCCAATTATACTTCTTGGGCCCCAATCGAGAACTCCCCCTATTTCAGACCAGCATGGAACAATGTAGATATGGCCGCTTTTGTAGGCCTTAAGTGCCTGCCATTTAGGATCACTCCTTATCTTTTCAATCACGCTATTAATCGATGACACTGATGATGTGACCAGTATGACGTCGGGGTTCCACGATGCCAGCGTCTCAAAGTCTATCTTAGGCCATTTCTCGTTCGGGAAATTCTTGAGCGCCAGGTTCACGGCACCAGCTTCTTCTACTGCGTGGCCCCAACTTGTGTTGGAGTAGAGGAGTATGCTTCCTTTTATTAATGAGTATCCGTCGAGCATTACTGCCGATTTCCTGTCCTTAATGCTGCTGGCGAGGCTCTTAATTTTTTGATAGTGGGATGACAGGTATTCTAATAGCTCGTTTGCCTGGCTAGTATGCCCCGTTATTTCGCCGAGTATCTTGATCGCTTTTAGCTCGTCGTTGAAGCCATGCATGAATAAGCCAACAACTTTTATCCCCATTTGCTCTATCTTAGAAGCTATTTTCCCGGCTTTACCGTAGCCTATGTCCATGATTACAACGTCGGGCTTTAGAGCAGCGATCTCTTCTATGTTGACCCCGGTGAAAACACTTCCTACGGATGGTTTACTCCTAATATTCTCCGGAAGGTATTGGTCGTACTTGACATACTTTCCTATCCCGACAATAAGGTTCCCAGCTCCTATTGCGAGGAGTGTTTCAGCCCAGTATGATTCTAGGACTACTATTCTTTCGACGGGCTTGTTGAAAACGATCTTTTTGCCTCTGAAATCCGTGACTATTATCGGTTTTACTTTTGATGTTCTGGTAATAGTGGTTGTGCGTGGGGCTGTTGTGGTCGTCGTGGATGTGCTTGTCTGTCTCACAGTATTTATTGATGTTTGGGGAGCTGTTTTTGTGGGCTTATTTATGTACGTGTAGTATAGTGTTATACTGCTTCCTACGCCGACTATTATTATTAGTATTATTAGCGCGGCGGCTGCCTTGGTGATCCCCTTGTATTTCAAGGTAGTGCACCTCGCATACTTAGGGGGTACATCTCTTTAGAAATAAATACCCTGGTTCGGGGATATAAAATTGGTGCAGTACATCTCGATAAATGGTGCACTAAATTGACTAGGATATCCTTCATAATAGGCTATAGCGCATCAATGGCGGCAACGCTCGCCGAAACAGCGCGAAAGCTATCCAGGAGATTTGGTTTCGAGTACAAGATAATAACACCCTATAGGCTAGGGAGAGGAGATAAGGAATTCATAAAAGGATCGGATTTCATAATCATTTATTCCTCAAGGCTTCCAGACGACTATGAGGAAGTTCTGGAAGAAACCAAGGACGAAAAGATGATTGCAGGGCTAGAGGACACTCATTTTCATCTTACTAATATCGGAGCTGAGCACTATACTCGCCTCGTCAAGTACCTAAAGATAGGTGGACGTGAAAACCTAGAATCGCTAATATACTACATCCTCAAATTATTGGGCTATGATGTAGATGCTCCTCAGCCCAAGCCTGTTCCATGGCATGGGGTGTATCATCCATCCTTAGGTGTATACGGGGCAACCCAAGAATATCTTCGAGCCTATAAGTTCTCTGATAGGCCCCTAGTAGGTATATTATTCTATAGGAATGACTGGCTCTATGGAAGAACGCGTCTCGTAGACGAACTCGTTAAAGCAATAGAGGCTGAGGGCCTCGGTGTTCTTCCTGTTTTCACATATGGTTTCAAAGACAAATACCTGGGAACACCATCATCGGAGGACACTATAAAGGAGTTCTTCATACAGGACGGCAAACCGATAATAGACGTACTAATCAATCTCACGAGTTTCTTCATACTAGATCATGGGAGGAGCAGGGAGTGGAGCACTAAAGGCTATGAACTTGCCAGTGGATTGTGTCTACTAAAGAAAATGAACATACCAGTGCTCGAATACCTGACCATGTATGATAGAAGCCCCGAGCAATGGAGAGATGATCCAAAGGGATGCGGGTACACGACACTAGTGTATAAGATTAGCATGTCTGAAGTCGACGGAGCAATAGAACCAATACCAGTTGCCGCAACTAGGCTAAACGAGTACGGAGGCAAAGACACAGTGCCTCTGCGAGACCAAATAAGGATTGTTGCTAGAAGGATCAAGAAATGGGCTAGACTAAGACATAAACCGCCGAGTGAGAGAAGGATAGCGATCATACTGATAAATCCGCCGTGCAAAGGCCTAGAAGCAAATGTTGCGGTGGGCTTCGGCCTGGATGTCCCCGAGAGCGTTGTCGAGTTCCTCAAGAAGCTGAAGGAGGCAGGCTACGATGTCGGCGACGAAATCCCGGAAACGGGAGAGGAACTAATAAAGATGATCATGGAGAAAAAAGCAGTAAGCGAGTTCCGATGGACATCTGTCGAGGACATAGTCACGAATGGCGGAGCACTCGACATCCTCCCCCTCAACAAGTACCTCGAATACTATCGAGAACTGCCTGAGAAAGCCAGGAGGGAGATAGAATCCTCGTGGGGCGACCCCGTGAGAGTGGTTAGAGAGAAGCCGCCGGGACTGGCGGGCATGATCTATGACGGCGGCTTCGTGATCCCCGGCCTCAGGTTCGGCAATGTGGTTATTATATCGCAGCCTAAAAGAGGATGCGCTGGCCCTAGATGTGATGGAACGGTATGTAAAATACTTCACGATCCAAACGTCCCGCCGCCCCACCAATGGCTGGCAGTATACTGGTGGATAACAAGGGTATTTGACGCGGATATCATGATTCACTTCGGGACGCACGGTTACCTCGAGTTCCTGCCCGGCAAGAACGCCTGTCTCTCGAGTTCTTGTTGGCCACTGATAAGCATCGATGACACGCCTCATCTATACGTCTACGTAGTATCAAACCCTATGGAGGGCTCGATCGCTAAGCGCCGCGGGATGGCGGCACTAGTAGATCATCTCTATCCGCCCATGGCTGCTGCCGACACAATGAGTGAGCTCGACGACCTTGTAAACCAATATCTTAAAGCCAAGAATATGGGGGACGAGACGCGTAGGAAAGAGCTACTGGAGATGATAAAGGAGTTGGCGGTGAAGCACGATATAAAGCTACGAGAAAATATGGGTGCGGACGAGATCATAGAGGCTGTGCACAAGAAGCTCCACATGATAGGGGAAACAGACATAAATCTTGGACTACACGTCCTAGGCAGGCCGCCGGCTCCTGTATCAAAACTGGCTAAATACGTGGTAACAATAGATACAAGACTCCCTCCAGAACAATCGCTCGTGAAAAATATTTCTCGCCTCATAGGAGTAAAGTACGAGGAACTCGACGATGACCCCATGAAAATCCATGAAAAACTAGGGATACCATATAGAGAATTGAGAAAGAAGATCAGGGAGGCCGCCGAAAAAATATTGGAGAAAACCCTAGAGTCAGAGGAACAAGCAGATCATCTACGGATACTCGAGGAAATTATGGAGTATTTTCCAGGAGCAAGGATTAGGCCCTTAAATGACTGTATATATGCTCTTAAAAACGCTCTAAGAATAGCTGAGCTGCTAACGGATACGGATAAAGAGATAGTCTCCCTTCTAAACGGAGTAGCAGGAGGATACGTGGAACCAGGCCCTTCCGGCAACCTCTATAGAGGCAAGATCAACGTACTCCCCACTGGAAGGAACTTCTATCTCCTAGATCCACGGACACTCCCAACAAGAGCAGCCTGGATGGTAGGCACAAAGTCAGCTGATCTTCTTATTAAGTACTATGTTGAGAAGCATGGGAGAATGCCTGAGACCATAGGACAAGTACTATGGAGTATTGACGCCTTTAAGGCTGATGGGGAGCAGCTGGCCCAGATACTATACCTGCTAGGCGTCGAGCCTGTATGGGATGACGGAGGAAATGTCGTAGATCTGAAGCCAATACCGCTGGAGAAGCTGGGCAGGCCGAGAATAGATGTGCTGGTAAGAATAAGTGGTATAGTTAGAGATCTCCTACCAAACTATATAGAGCTGATCGATAAAGCCGTCTCCATTGTGATCAGTCTGGATGAGCCTCTCGAGATGAACTTTCCGAGGAAACACTATCTCGAAGACGTAGAGAAGCTAGTTAGCCTCGGCTACAGTAGGGGGGAGGCCGAAGAGATCGCGAGGCACCGTGTTTATGGTTCACCCCCAGGTAGTTATGGAGCAGGGGTAAATCTGGCCGTAGAGGCATCAGCGTGGAAGGACAGTGGTGATCTTACCAAGATATGGGTGCAATGGAGCGGGTACGCCTATACCCGAAGCAAATACGGTGTCGAGTCCCACGAGCACCTCGTCCTTAGTCTTAGGCGCGTGGACATGGTTAATAGGAACCATGTAAGCGACGAACACGACATACTGGGCTGTTGCTGTTATTTCTCATACCATGGAGGATTCTACAATGCTGCTAAGACGCTGTCGGGCCGCGAGGTAGAGGCTGTAACCGTAGACACTCGTAATGTGTACAGGTTAAGGATCAGGGGGATGGATGAGGAAATAGAGCGTGTGGTCCGGGCCAAACTACTAAATGATCAATGGATAGCTGAGATGAAGAAGCACGGTTACCGTGGTGCAAGCGAGTTTCAGCGTAAAATACTCCATTTCTATGGATGGGCCTCGGTGTCAGGGCTAGCCGAAGACTGGATGTTCGAGAAAATCGCTGAGAAATACGTTCTGGATGAGGATATGAGGGAATGGTTCCTAGAGCATAACAAGTGGGCTCTCGAGGAGATCACTAGGAGGCTAATCGAGGCGGGACTGAGAGGGGTCTGGAAAGCGCCTCCTGAGCTCCTAGATAAATTAAGACAGGTATATTCCGAGATAGAGGGTTATCTCGAGGAGGAACTTGGTGCTGGAGAAGTACAGGGAGGCTCTATAGACGTGATAAGCTACGATGAAGTAGAGGAATGGAGGAAGAAGATGGAGAAAATCGATAAAATACTGGAAGAGATATAGCTTGATTGGTACACAGCCTAATGATAATAGGTGCAGATAATGAGTGATTCGACCAGAATAGCCGTCTTCCCATTTACGGCGATCGTAGGTCTAGATGATGCTAAGACAGCACTACTCGCCGTTGCCGTGAACCCCCTCATAGGAGGCGTACTTCTTAGAGGAGACAAGGGAACAGGTAAGACGACGCTGGTAAGATCATTAGCGAACCTACTCCCAGAGATCAAGGTCGTCGCAAACTGCCCATTCAACTGTGACCCGGAAAACCCCAGCATGATGTGCGATAATTGTTACAGGCGGTGGACTCGGGGAGAAAAACTACCTGTAACCACACGGAAGATGCGCGTAGTCGATCTCCCACTGAGTGTTACTCCGGACAGATTGATAGGGACGATAGATGTAGAGAAGTTCCTCAGAGAAGGAGTAAAAGCAGTCAGCCCTGGACTATTGGCCGAGGCAAATAGAAACATACTCTACATAGATGAAGTAAACCTTCTCGACGACTACATAGCTGATCTAATACTAGATGCCGCGGCATACGGCTGGAACATTATTGAGAGAGAACATGTTTCCTTCAAACACCCCTCAAGATTCATACTAGTTGGGAGTATGAACCCCGAGGAAGGCGAGCTTAGGCCCCAGCTACTGGACAGGTTCGGCCTAGTGGTAGATGTCAATGCTCCAATGGATCCGGAATTGAGAGCAGAGATAGTTAGGCGTGTCGAGGAATACAGTATTGACCCCATAGCATTCTATAAAAAATATGAGCCGCTCGAAAAAGATCTCCGTAGAAAAATAGCGCGCGCACGGAAAATACTGTGCGAAGTAACCATAGACGATGAACTACTCAGAGCAGTCGCCGAGAAAATAGCAGAGATGAAGATAAGGACCTGCAGGGCGGAGATAACTGTTGTTAGGACGGCTAAGGCATTAGCAGCGCTGGATGGCCGGAGAAAAGTTAGCGAGGACGATATAGAGAAGGCCATGAGACTAGCCCTACCCCATAGGATAAGGCTTAACCCCTTCGAAGAAGCGGGAAAAAGAGAACGCCCTTTCGAGCAAAAATCTTCCGGGCGGACTAAACCACATAGTCATACCCATCATTACTCCAAGAACTATAATCTGGCTCAACAAGGAGGACGAGGAGATAGTCCCGGTAGTGGGAAAGAACTGAGGCTCGGCTCACTAAGACCTAGTACCTCACTACCCATTATTCCTATAAGGAGGGCTAGTAGCGTGAAATGGATAGATTATGGAAGGAGAAGCAGGAAAACGTTTAGGACTAGAATAGGGGGTTTCGTTGGGGCTCCTATAGGGTACATCTACCCCGTTCAGAGGCCAAGAGACATAGACCTCGTAGGCACCCTCATTGCATCAACGATCATGGGCGAACGTGGTAAGTGTTTAGCGGAAAGGATAAGGCGTAGCCCCGTCCCTGTTTTAACTATGATCTGTCTAGATGCCAGCGGGAGTATGAATTATCGGAAAAGAATAATGATTGCGAAGGCCATTGCCCATATGATCACTAGGAGAAGCTATACGCTAAAAACATGGTTGTCGCTCCTTGCCTTTAGAGGCGAAGGCGTTAAGGAGTATATTCCGCCTACTAGGAACTACAAAAAAATAATAGATTTGATCGAGAAGATCCCATCAGGTAGAAAAACGCCATTGTCCGCATGCCTATATCGAGTACTTGAGGAAGTAGCTATCTTCCGTAGAAAATACAGGGACTCTGAGGCAGAGGTCTTCCTCATCACCGATGGCAAAGCCAACGTCTCAATTACCGGGAAGAATATTAAGAGTGAACTAGTGGGCCTAGCCAGGGAGATCAGGAGAAGGAGAATAAGACTCTATATAATTGATCCAAGAGGGAAAACAGTAGATCCCGGCATTGACTATATAAAATTAATAGCTCACCATTCAGGTGGAAAGGTGATCAGGGTCTAATATAGCCCGGTTAAAAATTATTGTTCGATCTAGGATTTCACTAATGGATTTCAATAATTAGGTACGCAATACTTTATCCCTTCTTCTTGGAATTATCATGGTTCAACGTATGAAGATTATAATGAAATGAGAAAATTCATGAAACAAACTAATAAAAAGAACGCCTGTTCACACTAGAACTGGTCTGAGAATGTATCAGGTGTAACTCAGAATTGCGAGCCGCGATTTTGCTCAACATTTCATCCAGTTATAGTCTTAGGAAAATTATATTCAGCAAGATAAACGGGGTATCGGTG
>JALWQP010000001.1 GCA_027083045.1 Desulfurococcales archaeon | reverse complement strand
ATGGAACGACTAGCGATTATGATAAACAACGTGCTGACCCCGTACGGCTTCGAAGCAGCTATTCGTGAAAATGCTAATGAGTGCACAATAGTGGGGGAAACTCCAGGATGTAAAGACACAGTTGTTGTTGAACTTTATTCCCCTGGCTCTTCCCACCCTGTTTACTATGCAGTCTATTATCGCAGGGTGGGAGACAATACCTACGAATTCTACCTTAAAAATGTTTTAAAGGCCTAGACCAAAACCCGTTTTTAAGTCTTTTGCATATTGGCGAATTTTTTCATTGAGCGAACATACAGGTAAGATCGTTTGCATAACTATTCTCGACCCAAAATGAGCATCAAAACCCTAATCAAAACACTAAAGGAAAAGAGGAGGGCAACCATGACCACAATTAGACCCGAATACCTATTAGGACCTAGGCCTGGAGGAGATCCTGTACCAGATGATGGGGTATTTTAATCCTGTCAAAACAATCTTTCTTTTTCTAAAATACCATTTAAGGATATCACTACGATGATTATTAGAGCGGGCAATTCTTTTTACTCTCTAATAAGTTACATCTAATCCTGAATTAACTCCATACACATGAATTCATTGTTTTAATATCATAGGGGCGTTGATGACACTATGTCTTCGTTAATGAGGGTCAGGGCGACAAAAATAGAGTTGATCAAGCTACGTAGACGTAGAGATCTGGCTAAAAAGGTCCATAGGATTCTCAGGGAAAGACTAACCATACTTGTTAATGAGTTCCTTACACGTGTTCGTGAGGCATATAATTTCAGGCTGGAGTTGAACAAGTATATATCATCTGTCTATAATAAGGCAATACTCCTGACGGGCACTTATGGTGACAAATCATACTCCTTTCTACGCTCATCCTTAAGGAATGGAATAAGGGTTTATGTAGGACATGAGAACATCATGGGTGTCCGTTCGGTCAGTGCTGTTGTGAAGGAGCCCGAGATCCTTGTGTCTCTTCCGCCTGGTCTTGACGAGTTTTCGAGAGAAGCCATCAAGATAATCACTATGATCATCGATCTAGGCAGGACCGAGCAGGCAATAATCAGTCTAGGTAAAGAAATAGGTAGGACTAAGAGAAAAGTCAATGCCTTGGAGTACATAGTTATACCGAGGCTCGAGAAAACCATACGTTATCTTTCAATGAAGTTTGAGGAGAGGGAGCGAGAAGAAAAAGCCAGGTTAAAACGAGTTAAGGGTATGCTTGAGAAAAGGCGTGGTAGGAAATGAGCCTCGATCCTGATCTCGATGACATAGTGCTAAAGGCCCTCAGGGACGAGCTCAGGATCATCAATAAGCACATACCATATAGGCGGTTAAGCCTATGTGATCTCATAGATATGAATCCACCATACATAATCCTAAGGGATGGCACAACACATCTAATCGACCAGAGAGAGCTCCAACTATTAAGAGACGTTCTCGGCGATAAAGCCTGCCTTATCAGGATACCCATAATTATAGAATCCTCACCATCTCTAGGCGAGGGCGTCTACAGAATACGTGACCCAGTGGCCGCTCTTGCGATGGCAAAAATACTTGGCCTGGACTATAGTGGGAAAGGAGAGCTTATATTTTATAGGCCTCAATTATATGAATTACGAACACGCCTAAGAACCACGACAACGATTATTTTTAACCCTACCTGAGACGACCACGCGTGATGGTGTAGATTATTGAGTGACAGCTTAAATATAGAGGAGATCGAGAGGGAAGCCGATAGAATCATTGAAGAGGCTAGAAAGAAAGCCGATGAAATAATAAAGAAGGCAAAAATGAGGGCTGAACAAATACTATCAGCCCCCATACCCACGGAGGAGTTCAAGAAAGAAGCAGAAAAACTAGTAGAAGAAGCAAAGAGAGAAGCAGAAAAAATCCTTAATGAAGCATATGCCCAGGCAGAAGAAATTAGGAGAAAAGGAAGAGTAAAAGTAGATCAAGCCGTCGAGGAGCTTATCCGCCGGGTCGTGGGTGCACAGTAATGTTACCTATTGTCCTCAATAAACCAGTGAAAATGCTGAAAGCAGAGATCATAGTCCCTAAGAACCAGCTGAGAGATGCTATCAGGCTATTACAGAGCATAGGAGTAATACAGGTAACCAAGGCCTCGGAGAAAGAGATCGAGAAATACTTGAAGGAATACGAAGAGGCCCGGCATGCGCTCGAGATCATAGATTCTATACTGAGCCGTAAACGTGGAAAAGTGTATATTGTAAACCTAGCACCTATGGATATCGAGGACCTAAGTATTTCTAAGATATCCTCCGATGTAAACAAGATCTATACTGAGATACAGGTGCTCGAAGACAATCTGAGATCGGAGCTTACAAGACTCGATGAAGTCAAAGAATACCTAAGAATACTTTCTTTCCTACCACAGGATTACTTGGTCAATAAC